>NZ_NFLA01000005.1:0-80571 GCF_002160675.1 Erysipelatoclostridium sp. An15 | reverse complement strand
ATATAACGATAATCATGGTAACACATGATTTAGAACTTGCTAAAAACTGTGATCGAATTTATGTCTTAGAGCAGGGAAAGCTAAGAGAATATGAAACTTGAGAAATTAAGATTTTTAATTAAAATAAGTATACAGTTTATAAAAAAAGACAAGATTCGATCATTGCTTACATTATGTACTGTTACAATATGTGTATTTTTAATCAATGCTCTTACAACTAATATGACTACTAATGCATACTATGATTATGATACATCTATAAAAATGACTGGTGACTGGTTATTATATTATTCATCTGATTCGTATGATATAGAAAATCAAATTGAGGATATTACTGATATAAAAGAAACAACTGTTACCAGCACTATTGGTTACAGTGATGTTGATGAATATTATCATGTTGAACTGATTAGTTATTCTAATTTTGATTTGTTACCGATGTATTTATACGATGGTGATTATCCTCAAAATGAAAATGAAGTCTTAATTACCAGAGCATATAATAATAAAACCGGATTTAAAACCGGTGACACGATAACTATGGAAGTTACAGATCCTGCTGATCCAGAGAAAAAATATGATAAAACTGTAAAAGTCAGTGGTATTATTCAGGGAGTGGCGGCAAGTAGTGATACAGGTGATTTTTATGATAGAATTATTACCAGATCATCTAAAAAAGCAGATTATTATACAGTATATGTAAAAACAGATACTATTTCTAATGATCAGTTAAGTAAGCTGCAAATATTAATTGAAAATACTGATAACGCTGGCTTAAATCATGATGAAGCAATAATAAAAGTATATACAGGACATTTACCATATTCATTCAGTAATATAGCTAAAACAGATATTATAATATTTATAGTTTTATTTATTTTAATGTATGTTACATTGAAAAATATCTTTTCGATGAGCTTTAAAAAAAGACAGCGCAATTTTGGTATATTATCAAGTGTCGGTGCTTCATTTAATGATTTAAAACTGTTGGCTATAATTGAGGCTATCTTGTATGCAATACCAGGATTGCTGATTGGAATATTTTCCAGTAATTTTATAATGAAGACCTTGCGAGATAATCTGGTTGCTTATTCATTAGAAAGTGAATATAATTCTTTTCCAGTAGCATTTGTTTCAATACCGCTAGTGACTATCATAGTAGCCTTGGTTATTACGATCGTTCTATCATTAGCTGGTTTGTCAGCGCTTAAAGGGATTAAAAAAATCAGCATAATAGATTTATTCAAAACAGCAAAATATCAAAAGAACAGTTTTTCTAAAAAACGTAAAACCGTTCTTAAAAGCTGTAAAAATACTAGTCTAGCATTAGCGACGACGTATATGAAAATGGATAAAAAGAAATATTTGTCTGTTTTAATAACTCTGATTTTTTCTATCGTATTTTTAAATGTGACTAATTACAATGCCAATATTAATGAACAATATCTTCAAGAAACGATGGATATGAATGCTTTATATGTTGATTGTAGTATATATGATTTTTATCAAAATAGAGATGATTTTAATAAATTAATTGAGACAGTTAAAGAAAAACAACCCCAGAATAAAACCAGTGTAAGTGCTGATTTTGATTTTGAAAATATCAATAATTTACCATTTGATCAATACAGTGATGAATATTTATCATCATTTACTACTCCGGAAACTAATAATGTAACTATGCGTTTTATAGGAGTTGATGAAAAAGTATTAAAAGAGGTAACCGGACAAAGTGAACCGATCTTATTAAATAAAAAGATTATAACTGAAGGAACAAGAAACAGTAGAGATATTCCGATTTTTAATGATGGCACTATAACGATAACAATGTCATATGATTATCTTATCGAAGATGAGATGAATTGGATCCAGGAAAAACTGGATTTTACGGCAAAAATAGACGGTATGTATGATCTTGATGATTTTGGCATTACAGATGTTTATGAATCAGCTTTGCAAGATTCAGAGCGATTATGTATATATATGTTAGCACCGTATGATTACTATTTATCACGGTATCAGGAGATGGAATTTTCTAATGCTAATAGTATTGATATTCTATTTAAAATAGATACAGATGATCGTAGCAGTTTAAAGAAAGAAATTTTAAGCGATGACTTTATTAGTAAATATTTAGTATCGACAGAAAAAAATCAGCCTGATCAATATTTAACATTAACAAGTAAAACTACAAAGATGATTGCATATTTAGCGTTAGTAGTTTGTATTATTAATTTAGCGATAATTATTATTTCAAATTCATATGAAAGAGAAAATGATTATGCAATTTTAGAATCACTAGGTATAGATGATCGTGATATGAAAAAAATGATTTTCTTTGAAAATCTGAGTCTGGTAATAATTGCAATAATCATTTCTACTCCATTGATAATAGGAATTGAGGGTCTACTTTATTATTATCAATACACATATATAAAAGAATTCAAGATTTCATACATTACTATTATCTCAATGGCACTTATATCATTATTAATTGCAGTTTTAGCGTCAATATTATTATATAAACTAATCAAAAATAAGAGTATCATTGAAAAGATTAAAGGTAATGATATTTAAAATAGACATTATTTATAATTATTAACTACAATAAAACTTTATAAAAAACAAAAGCAATGATAGGTATCAAAAAGCTTTTGTTTTTTATAGTTATTTTATTTCCTTTAGGTATAAATGTTATTCTTTTTTAATATACTATAGATATATTTTAGTAATTAGAAAGGGAATATGAAAATGAAAAGTGAGGAAATAGTTATTAAAAATACACTAAAAATGACGCAGGAAGCTGACAATCAGCTTTCATTATATGCAACTAAAAATCGCGACTGTATAAAAATAAAATCACCACTAAGACAACAAGAAGAATTTGATATTCGCTGGCCTTTTGAAGAAGATGTAGATCGTATTTTATATTCTAAATCATATCAGCGTTATGTCGATAAAACTCAAGCACTATCTTTTTTTAATAACGCGCATATTTCCAAACGTTCAATTCATGTTCAATGGGTAAGTCGAATAGCTCGGCAAATTGGTAAGTGTTTAGGTTTAAATACAGATTTGATTGAAGCAGCAGCTTTAGGCCATGATTTAGGGCATGCTCCTTATGGACATGTTGGTGAAAAGATTTTAGATATAATTTTACAGAATAAAGGATTTGGGCATTTTTGTCATAATGCTAATAGTGTACGAAATATTTTGTTTATTGAACGAGACGGGATTGGCTATAATGTTTCATTACAAGTATTAGATGCAATTTTATGTCATAATGGTGAGATGTTATCTAAAAAATATATGCCAGATTATGATAAAACAATAGCCCAGTTTTGGAAAGAATATAATGATTGCTGGTATCAAAAAGATATTAGTAAAAAAATACGTCCGATGACTTTAGAAGGATGTGTTGTTAGGGTATCAGATATAATTTCTTATATTGGTAAAGATATTGAAGATGCTATTAAAGTAGGATTGATAAAGGAAAATGATTTGCCTAGAAAGGCAACTAAGGTTTTAGGACATAATAATAAATCAATGATTAATCGTCTAATTGGTGATTTAGTGATTCATAGTTATGAAAAACCTTATTTAAGCTTTTCACCAGAAGTATTTGATGCCTTACTAACAATGATGAATTTTTTATCAGCTAATGTTCATCATCATCCTGTTTTAGTTAAAGAAAATGCAAAATTAATGCGGATGATCAATCAGTTATATGATGTATATTATGAAGAGTTAACAGATGTTAATAATCATGATTGTAAAATAAAAATGTTTGTAAGTAAAATGACACCAGAATATGCTAAAAATGATCCGGCATTAATTGTAACTGATTATTTATCGATGATGACTGATAGTTATGTGCTAAATGAATATGAAACAATATTTTTACCAATCATGCATAATACCATACTTTAATCAATAAATTTGTACTAACTTTAAATAATAAGTGTTATAATATATACAAGGAGTACAAGGAGGAGTCAATATGAAACTTATAATCGCAATTGTTAATTCTGATGACAGCTCAGCAGTTCAAGGTGCGCTTACTGAAAATGGATACTTCGTAACTAAACTATCTACGACTGGAGGATTTTTAAAGAAAGGAAATACAACATTTTTTGTTGGAACTAATGATGATAAAGTTGAAGATTGTATTTCTATAATTAAAGCCCATTCGAAAAAAAGAGTGGAAAAAGAACCAACTGTTCCGCCAACTGAAATGGGTGAATTTTTTACCCCAATAATGGTTGATGTACTTGTTGGAGGAGCAACAGTATTTGTTTTAAATATCGATCAATTTGAAAAATTCTAAAAAAGAAGTGGTAGTTCCACTTCTTTTATTTTATAATTATCTAAGGTGAAGAAAATGGAATATAGATTATTAGATAAAAAAGAAATTAATCAAGTTATTTTATTAGTCGATAAAGTTGCTAAAAAACATATATTTAATGATTATGATCAAGAAGGAATTGATAGTTTCAATCAAGTTAATCAGGAATCTTTTTATTTAGATCGACATAATTTAACATATGTTGCTTTAGAAAATGATCAAATCGTAGCTATGGCTACACTTTCAAATAATAATCATTTAAGTTTGTTATTTGTTTTAGATAGTTATCAACATTTAGGAATTGGAATTAAATTATTAGAAATTATTGATAATTTAGTATTAGGAGATTTGTCAGTTAATTCGGGAATCGAAGCTAAGGATTTTTATTTAAAAGCTGGATTTGAATTAACTGATAATCTAATAAAAAAGGATGGTATTTTATATTATCCAATGGTAAAAAAAAGAGAAGTTAAGCAGCAATTTGAAAACTATGACCAGGTTATTGAGTTTATTAATAGTCAAAAAGACCGCGTTTATAGTTTGGATAATTTTAAAAGATATATGGATGATTTAGGTAATCCCCAGCTAATTCTTGATTGTATTCATATTGGGGGTACTAATGGTAAAGGTTCAACTACAAATTATATAAAAGAAGTTTTAAAACAAGCTGGATATAGAGTAGCTACTTTTACTTCTCCAGCCTTATATTCTAGATTAGATATTATTCGTATCAACGATCAATTTATCGATGATAAAACAATGGTCAAATATGCTAATCGTTATGTTGATTTATGGTTAAAATATGAAATTTCAATGTTTGAAATTGAAGTGTTTATTGCCATTATGTATTTTATTGAAAATAACGTTGACATAGCTATTTTTGAAGTTGGATTAGGTGGTTTATTAGATGCGACTAATATCATTAAACCAATGCTGGCTATTAATACTAATATCGGTTTAGATCATGTTGATTATTTAGGACATGATTATCAAAGTATTGCCTTAAATAAAGCCGGAATAGTTAAAGATGGCATTGATTATTTAACTGGAGAAACAAAACCAGAGTGTTTAGAAGTATTTAAAGAAGTATGTAAGAAACATCATAGTCAATTATTACAAGTTCAGCCAATTACTAATATTATTGATGGTAATAATGTTGCTTATCGTTATCGTAATTATGATATTATTTTAGATACTCCAGCTCTATATCAAATTAAAAACAGTGCCTTAGCATTAGAAGCTTTGTTGTATTTAAAGAAACATCAATTAATTAGTTTTAGTGATGATGATTTATTACAAGGAATGTATAACGCTAAATGGCCAGGACGTTTTGAAATGGTACATATTAATCCAGTAATTATTGTAGATGGTGCTCATAACAAAGAAGGAATTGATGCCTTTTATGAATGTGCAAAAAAATATGATAATATTAAAATTATTTTTAGTGCTTTAAGAGACAAAGATTATAAGCATATGATTGAAAAACTATTGCAGTTAACTGATGATATTACTATATGTGAATTTGAACATGTTCGCGCTAGTACTGCTAAAGATTTAGCTAAAGGGTTTGAGGTTAAAATTCAGCCTGATTATAAACAGGCAATTAAAGAATCATTACATCATCAAGGAACAGTTTTTGTAACTGGTTCATTATATTTTATTTCTAAAGTTAGAAATTATATTTTAAATGAATTAAATGGGTAAAATCGTTAGATTTTACCCATTATCTTTAAAGCTGGAATTATTTAAGATCTATTTTCCTAATTAACTCTTTTAATTCAGGAGTATCTTTTAAAAATTCAGTATCTTTATCAGTACCAATTGATTGAAGAATTGTTTTTTGTAACTTTGCTGTAAATTTATTATCAACTTCTTTGGTTTTAATATGCTGATACAAAGGTGAACTGTTAATATCCCACTTTTTAGTAAGTGATTCTAGCATCAACAAAAGTATTTTTAATAATTCAGCTTTATTTTTTGTAGTACTATAAAGCTGAAAATGAGCAAGATAAAAATTGTATTGCCATAAATCAAATAATTTAGCTGCTTGTTTATCAACATCAGCAATATATTTTGCATCCTCTAAACGGTTTTCTTTAAGAGCAATTTGCATTAAGGTCATTAATGATGTATGAATTTCGTAGGTGGTAGCTAAAAGTTTTTCTTCTATCAGTTTTGCAGCTTTTTTTGTTTCTTGTTGAGCAATGTAGATATTTGCTTGAATCTGCTCTTTGTTTATTGGATTTTTATTTGAAATTGTATTAAGCATTTCTTGGGCGTGGTTATAATCTTGATTTTCCATTGCTTTAGAAATTAAATGTACTAGTGCCTGCTCTTTAATAGCAATATCATCACTTTGAGCAGCTCTATAATATAGTTCTTCTATTTTATCATGATATTTTTCGTTTAATCGTTGATTTTTACAAAGAATTAAAGCACCATCTAATAACATCGCTAAATTGATTATTAATAAATCACAAGTTGGAAATTCTTTTAATTTTTCAGTTGCTAATACATAGCCAGCTTCAAAACCACTTTTATCTATCACTTCAGAAACTTTGTTTAAAAACAATGTAATTTCTTCTTTTGATAAATTATCTTGAAAAGATAAAAGGGTATTTAAATCGGTATCAAGAAGCCTGGCTAGAGCAGGTAATAAAACGATATCAGGATATGAGATCCCACGTTCCCATTTATTTACAGCTGGAGTGGAAACGCCTAGATAATTTGCAATTTGTTCTTGGGTAAGTCCTTTTGCTAAACGTTTTTCACGGATTATATCATTTATTTTCATAAACAAATGCCTCCATTTAATTTTCTACTTATATTGTAATGATTTAACTTTATATTTTCAATTTACTGTTTATTAACTTTTTAGAAGTTTTATTAACTATAAGTTATTTAGTCTATAAAAAAACAGGGAATTGAAAATCCCTGTTTAAATGATCGCTAGTAATATAAAGTTAATAATGAACAATATTGCTACTACAGCGATAATTGGATGAATTTCTTTTGCTTGTTTTTTAATAATTTTTACAATGCAATAGAAGATAAATGCTGTAGCAATACCATATGAGATACTGTAGCAAAGTGCCATGAAGATTCCGGCAAAGAAAGCAGGTACAGCTTCTTCTAAATCATTCCAGTTAATTTCTGTAAATGATGAAACCATCATGCATCCAACAATAACTAGTGCTGGTGCAGTAGCTGCTGAAGGAATAGCACTTACAAATGATGATAAAAAGGCACTTAAAGCAAAACAAATTGCTACAACTACAGAAGTTAAACCAGTTCTACCACCAACACCGATACCAGCTGCACTTTCAACAAATGTAGTAGTATTACTTGTACCAAAGATTGCACCGATTGAAGTTGCAGTAGCATCAGCGAATAATGCTTTATCCATTTTTGAACTAAATCCACTACTGTTTTCTAAAGCAGCTTCATCTTCAGCTGAGAAGATACCTGATTTACGACCAGTTCCGATAAATGTTCCAATTGTATCAAATGTATCAGACATACTGAATGCAAAAATAGTAATAATTACTAAAGGAATTTTAGAAGCATCAGCAAATAATGAAGGTAAACCTTCAGAAGTAAAGATAACTCCAAAAGTAGAAGGTAAAGCACCTAAAGCTTCTGAAAAACTAACAGTATCAGCTGTTGATGTTACTCCAAAAGGAATTCCAATCAATGTTGTTATGACGATAGCAATTAAAATACCACCTTTAACTTTTAAAATAGTTAAAACAACAGCTAAAACTAAACCAATTAAAAATACCCATAATACTGGCTGATTCATATTTGATAAAGCTGGTACACCAGAATCAAAATTAATCATACCAACATTTAAAAATCCTAAATAAGCAATGAAAACACCAATTCCACCACCAATAGCATTTTGTAAAGATTGTGGAATTGCTTTAATAATTGTTTTACGAATTTTAGTTACTGTAATAAAAATATTAATTAATCCACAAATAAAAACCATTGATAAAGCTTGTTGCCATGTAAATTTTAATGCAAAGCAAACTGTATAAACGAAGAATGCATTTAATCCCATTCCCGGTGCTTGAGCATATGGAACATTGGCAACTAGACCCATAATTAAAGTCCCGATTACTGAAGCAATAATTGTTGCTAAGAAAACAGCACCCCATTCCATTCCAGATTGGCTTAATGTATTTGGATTTACCGCAATAATATAAGCCATTGCAAAGAAAGTAGTAATACCTGCAATTATTTCTGTTGAAACAGTGGTATTGTTTTCTTTCAATTTAAAAAATTTTTCCATTTAATTTCTCCTCTTTAATCTATTTCAACGTTAAGACTTTATCATGTTTTAAAAAAAGTTGCAAACAAATATCATATATATGTAAAAAATTGAATAAAATAGCTTATTTAAAGTGTGAAGATGTAAATTATATTGAAGTTACGATATATTTATAGTATTATGTTTCTCGTATACACTTTTGTATATAGATTAAGAAAAGGGGGAGTCTACTTTTAAGTAGCAATCGCATGTACGGTCATTGATCGGAATTAACGCCTGTGGACTAGAAATGAGGATGAAGCAGGAAAGATTGTAAATAAGTAGCAATCAATTATGATTCAAATTATTTGCGGAATTATTTTAGTATTAATCGGAGTTTTGGTTTTCTGGAAATATCCGATTAAAAGTGATGCTAAATCACTATCGCTGGCAGCCTTGTTCATTATTTTAGCTGCTATTTTAAATCGGTTATCAATTATGATACCGTTATTTGGCTTTGAAAGCTTAAATATTTCTATCGAAGTTATTCCTATGATGTTAGCCGGGATATTATTAGCTCCGGGATATTGTTATATTATTGGAATAGCTATTGATTTAGTAGGGTTGCTTGTAAACCCGACCGGTTTTCCATTTTTAGGATTTACTTTAAATGCAGTATTACAATGTTTAATACCTTCGTTAATTGTAACAACGATCAAAGAAAATCGTTTAAATTATTTAGAAAAAGTTATCAAGATTTTATTGATTGTTTTAGTTGTTGGTGCTTGTAGCTATGTATTTAGTTTAAATCAAGTTACTATTTCTAATAATGTAGTTACAATTAGTACTAGCTTTAAGATAATTATGAGTATTATCTGTGTGATAATGATTGCAATATTGTTTATTGTAATGCATTTTTATAAAAAGAAATTAAATGAAGAAGAGTATTATTTATTTAATATCTGGTTGATTTCAGTTGTAATTGTTGAAATGGCTGTTTCTTTTGTTTTAACGCCATACTGGTTAGAGGCAATGTATGGAATACCGTTTACTTTGTCGTTATTTATTCGAGTAATTAAGGAATGTATAATGATACCAGTGGATATCATTTTAGGATATAGTGTTTTAAGAATATTGAAGAAGCTTAAAGTGTAATCGATTGATTACACTTTTTTTGTTTATTTTTTTTATTAGTGGAAAAAATATTTATTGTGAGGTGATAAAAATGGAAACATCTAAGTATAATCAAATTGCAGAAAGTTTAAAACCGAAAAAAACGGTTTTAAAACATTGTATATATGCTTTTGTTTATGGTGGTGCTATTGGGGCAATCGGACAATTTTTCTTAGAATTATATATGAATATTTTTGAAATTGATCAACAGGAAGCAACACCAATGATGATCATAACTATTGTTTTAATTGCTGCAATATTAACTGGACTAGGAATTTATGATCGTCTAGGTAAAAAAGCTGGAGCGGGAACTTTTATTCCGATTACTGGTTTTGCTAATAGTATGACTTCTAGTGCTTTAGAAGCTAAAAGTGAGGGATTAGTAACTGGAATTGGTGCTAATATGTTTAAACTTGGCGGTACGGTAATAACTTTTGGAATTGTGGCTTCATTTGTATTAGGAGGAATCCGATATGTCATCAGTCTTATCTGGTAGTTCGATGGGATTAAATAATGTATATATTCGCTCAATTGGATCAACATGTGGTATTGATGAATTTAATGGTCCTTTAGGTGATTATTTTGATCGTCATTATCCTGACTTTCATTGCGGTTATCCTTCTTATGAACAGGCTGAAATTGCAATGTTGGAAGAAGCAATAAATTTTGCTTTAAAAAAAGGAAAATTAAAAAAAGAAGATATTAATTTATATATGGGTGGCGACTTAAATAATCAATTAACAGCAACTAATTATATGGCTAAAAAAATCAAACGACCATTAATGGCAATGTATGGAGCCTGTGCAACAATGGGACTAGTAATAGATAATGCTGCAATGTTAATCGAAAATCATTGTATTCATAACGCTAATTGTTTTGTGTGTAGTCATAACGCTACTGCTGAAAGACAATTTCGTTACCCGCTTGAATATGGTGTGCAGCGCAAAGAAACGATGACAACAACGGCTACTGGTGCTGTTAGTGTAATTTTAGATAACAATCCTAGCAATGTAAAAGTAGAATCAATAACAATAGGTAGAGTCGTTGATTTAAATCAAAGTGATCCCAATGATATGGGACGAGCCATGGCTCCAGCTGCTTTTGATACTTTAGTTACTCATTTAAAAGATCTAAAAAGATCGGCTTCATATTATGATTTAATTGTAACTGGTGATTTATCAGCCTATGGTAAAAAAATTATGAAAGAATTGATGAAACAAAGTAATATTGAATATCGTTGTTATGATGATTGTGGCTGTTTATTATATGATTCTAATCAGGATGTTAATCAAGGCGGTAGTGGACCTTCTTGTAGTGCCTTAGTAACATTTGGTTATTTATTTGCTAAGATGTTAGAAGGGAAATATAAGCGAATTTTAGTAATTACAACGGGAGCTTTATTATCACCAGTAATGACTAATCAAAAACAAAGTATTCCTTGTATTGGCCATGCTTTTTCATTGGAGGTAGTACAATGATGAATTATGTTTTAGCGTTTTTATTTTGTGGTAGTGTTTGTGTAATTGCGCAGTTAATTTATGAATACACTAAGTTAACACCTGGACATATTACAAGTTTGTTTGTGGTAATTGGTGCATTTTTAGATTTGTTTCATATTTATGATCGTTTGGTTGAAATATTTCATGCCGGGGCATTATTGCCGATTACCAGCTTTGGTCATTCTTTGATGCATGGAGCTTTGGCGGCTACTAAAGATTATGGCTTTTTTGGTTTAGCGATGGGTATTTTTGATTTAACGGCTGCGGGTATTAGTAGTGCGATTTTATTTGCTTTTTTAGTTGCGATAGTTACTAAACCTAAATCATGAAAAATCCATCATTTGATATTAATACCCGTATCTTAGACTATAATAATGAAAAAGTATCAATTAGTTTCCTTTCTAGTCTATGTGGCGATGATATGGTGGCCTATATTGTTGAAGGAATCACAAATAATCGCGGGGAAACATTAAAAGATTGTATCAATAATGGAGCGATAACTGAAGAACCGGATCATCAAAAAGCATTATATGCCATGCTTTCAGGATGTGCTTTGGTTGCTTATCGTGATAAAGAATATGTTGTTGATACAAGACGCTATCCCAATCGTTCTGTAGAAGAACCAGAAACAGAAAAAAGTGTGCGTGGTTCTAAGGATGGTTTTAATGAATCAATTTTAACTTGTGCAGGATTAATTAGAAGAAGAATTAAAACTATGGATTTGATCTTACAGAAATATACGATTGGAAAGAATAATCCGCTTGATATTTGTGTTTGTTATTTAGATAGTGTTATAGATAAACAGATGTTGGATACAGTAACTAAACGAGTTAAAGAAATAAAAAATGATGATTTAGTTATGACTGACCGAGCAGTTGAAGAAATCATATTAAATCAAAGTTATAATCCGTTTCCATTAGTTAGATATAGTGAACGACCGGATGTTGTTGCGACCCATATATTAGATGGTAAAATTGCGATAATTTGTGATACTTCATCTTCGGTAATGATGTTACCAACAACTATTTTTGAAATTTTAGAGCATGTTGAAGAACATCGGCAAACACCAATTATTGGTACATTTATTCGTTTAATTCGTTGTAGCGCTGTATTACTTTCAATTTATCTGGTGCCATTGTGGCTTTTAATAAGTAGCCATGGAAATTTAGATATATATTTTTTAGGTCAGGTTTTATTGATGGAATTATCAATTGAATTATTAAGAATTGCTACGATTCATACGCCAACTCCTTTATCTAACGCTATGGGGATGATTGCAGCAGTATTATTAGGACAATTTGCCATTGATTTAGGTTTTTTTAGTGAAGAAATTTTATTATTTTGTGCTATTGGTGATGTTGGTGGTTTTGCAACACCGAATTATGAATTATCACTTACTAATAAGTATATTAAAATATTTTTGATTATTTTTGTTGGTTTATTGGGATGGGCTGGTTTTATTGTTTTTCATATTATTTTAATTGGTTATTTAATTTCTATTAAACCACTAGGAGTTTCTTATTTGTATCCATTAATACCGTTTGATGGTAAGGCATTATGGAATTTTATTATTCGAAAACCGAAAACGAAAAAAGGTAGTAAAACTGTAACATAGTTGCAGTTTTTTTAGTTCTTCTAATGATTTTAAATCTGTGCTATAATAACAAGGTCATAAGGAGGAAACAGGATGGAATATCAAGTAATAATGGATGATTTTCAAGGACCCCTTGATTTATTGTTACATTTAATCAAGGAAAAAGAAATGGATTTAGAAACTTTAGAATTATCTGTGATCGCTGATCAATATTTACAATATATTCATGCAATGGATCCTTCAAAACTAGAAGAAATGTCAGAGTATTTAGTAATGGCAGCAGATTTGATTGAAATGAAAAGTAAGCTGTTATTACCAAAAGAAAAGGTTGATATTAATGATGAGTATCAAGAAGATCCTCGTGAAACATTGATCAAACGATTGATAGAATATAAAAGATATAAAGATGTTTTAGATGATATCAAAAATCAATATGAACATCGTCAGACAATGATCATTAAACCAGCTGCTTCAATGGATGAATATGTAGTGGATACTAGTACAATGATTCCTAAAGATTTAGAAGTATATGATTTAATGAAGGCGATGCAAAAAATGTTTCAACGTAAAGCGTTAATGAAACCATTAGATACCCATATCGCTAAAAAAGAAATTTCAATTGATGAAAGAACATCACAAATAAAAGATTTCTTTAGAACCAGGGTAAATAAAAAAGTTAAATTTGAAGAATTATTTGATCATTATGATCGAACATATTTTATTGTTACATTTATGGCTATTTTGGTTTTAGCTAAAGATAAAGAAGTTGAAATAATTCAAAATGGATTATTTGAAGATATATATATAGAAGGGAAACTTTAATGAAAGATAACAATTATTTAGATATTATCGAAGGTATGCTTTATTTAGCTGGTGATGATGGTATAGATATTAAACAGATTGCTGGGGTACTAGAGATTAGTAGAAAAGAAGCGACTGTTTTAATGGATCAGTTTATTGAGCTATATGAAAATAAGATGTTTAAAGGTATTAAATTAGTCAATTTTGGTGGGCGTTATAAACTAGCTACTAATGAAGATTATTTTATGTATTATCAAAAAATGGTTGAACAAAGCAGTAGTACTTTATCAAATGCGGCCTTAGAAACATTAGCAATTATTGCTTATAACCAGCCAATTACTCGTTTAGGTGTTGAAGATATTCGTGGGGTTGGTTGTGATGCGATGATTAGAAAATTAGTTGCTAAAGCATTAATAAAAGAAGTAGGGCGTGAAGATAGTCCAGGAATGCCAATTCTTTATGGGGTAACTGATGAATTTATGGATGCTTTTGGATTAACTTCATTAGATGAATTGCCTGATTTAGCTGATATTGTAGAAATTGATGAGCAGGAAGATATTTTTGCAACTCGATATCGAGAAACTGATGTTGAGGAAATTGGTAAGAAAGAAAGTGATGATAGTGAAACTAATTAAGCACTTAAAAACAATAACTAAACATAAATACTATGTTATGAAATTATGTTTTCGTTTTGGATTATATAAACAAGGCTTGCTTCATGATTTATCAAAGTATTCGTGGTGTGAGTTGTCTACGGGAGCTAAATATTATTTAGGCTATAAGTCACCTAACAGTAATGAACGCCAGCAAAAAGGATATAGTAGTGCCTGGTTACATCATAAAGGACGTAATAAACATCATTGGGAATATTGGATTGATTTTACGCGTGATGGTATTATTGCAATTGAGATGCCAATTAAATATGTAGTTGAAATGTTTTGTGATCGGGTAGCGGCTACGATGGTATATCGCGGTAGTGATTTTGATTTTACGGCACCATTAGATTATTATAATAAGACTCATCATTATTATGTAATTAATGAAAAAACAGATCAGATTATCAAAGACATGTTAGAGCATTTAGCCAATAGCAATCTTGATGAAACAATTAAATATATAAAAAACAATTATTTAAACAAAAAATAAAAATGAAGGTCAGCTAATGAATTAACATTGGAAAATGACCTTCATTTTTTTAGATATGAAAATACTTTTTTACAAATAAAGTTTATTTCTAGAATAATGATTACCATCCAAAGCGTCCAGGCAAAAATACTAACCATATCGATTTGAACTCGGGCGAAATATAATTGTTTACCAATTCCACGATTGGCAGAAACAAATATTTCAGCCATAACACCAACTTTTAAACTAAGTGGTAAGGCAGTTTCAATTGCTGAAACCAAATAACCTTTAATCAAAGGAAGGTAAACGTGAAATAAATTAAATGAAAAAGAATGATGATATAAATTAATAACATCTTTTAAATCAGAATCAATATTTACAATACCATTAACTGCATTATTATAAAATATTGGTAAAATCATCAATAAAACAATAACAATTAAAGCAGTTAAACTTTTAAACCAGACTAATAAAATTAATATATAGGCAATTTGAGGAATTGTCTGCATCAAAGAAATAATTGGATATAAGTAATCATTAACTTTTTTTGATAAACCACTAAATATTCCTAAAATTGTACCAATTATTAATGCTAATAAAAAACTAATAAATACTCTTAGTAATGTAGCTAAAATGGCTAAATAAAAAGACTTTGAGGAAACAAATGCAATCATTTGTTTAAAAACTGTAAGTGGTAATGGCAAGATTACCACTTTATCAATCGATAAAGCAAAACCTTGCCAAATTACCAATAATACTATAATAGTAATAAATTTGCGTTTCATTAAACTATCATATCATCACTATATTCAATATTGTATAATTTCAAAAAGTCTTCAATTTGTTTAGCGCATTCACTAGCTGGTCGATAATGAAGATTTTGACGTTCAATAGAATTTACAGTAATATCAACACTTGGTAATCCTAATGTTTCAATACCAATATTTTCTAAATCTTCTTTTAATCCATCGTAACCATTATTAGTAAATTCATCAATTTTGCTAAATAAAGAATCATAATTTTTTCCTTCTTTAACAAATATTGCTGCTTGAGGATAACCATCTTCACCATATGATTCTTGTAAATCAGTGATAATTGATAATTCAAGACCACTTTGTTTTGCTTTAGCAATTGTTGCACTAGCAAGTGGTTCGGCCAATAATCCGACTTGAACATTACCAGCTAAAAGCTGTTGTTGTACTAAAGTAGCTGATTGATAATAAGTAGGAGTTAATGAAGTTTCAATATTCGTTGCTTCTACTATTAATTGGGGAACTGCACCTTCACCAAATAAAGCCAATTCACCGGTTTGTGATAAAGCTTCTTTGCTTGTACCAACTAAATATAAATTACCCCAGGTAATTACTGCCTGGATACGATAATCACTCTGGTCGCTAGCAATTAATTTTGCACCTAAATTAATGGGAGCAACTATAATATCGTATTCACTGTTATCTTTAGATAATTCGGCTACTAATTGATCACTGCCATCAACAAAATCAATTTTACCGTTTTCTGTTATATTTTCATATTCACTGACAAAAGCTAATGATGGTGCGCCTACAGGACAAAGGATGTTAGCAGTATCTGATTCATCTGAACTATTTGTACCTCCTGAACATCCGACTACTGTAGTCAACATCATAAAACATAATAAATATTTAAATAATTTCTTCATAAAACTCCTCCTAATAAATTATTTAAAACGTGGTTTTCCACTATAGTGAGTATGCAGAAGATGGTGTGCTTTTTCACTATTTGGTTCTCCTAAGAAGTTTGCATATAATTGTTGTATTTGTGAATTCTTATGAGATTTTCTAACTGGAAGTGACATATCTTCGTCATATAAAGCTTTAGCACGAGCTTGTTTCCAGTCAAAACCGCTATTTCGAACTAGAGCATTAACATAAGATTGACCGCCACCGTTAACACAACCACCTGGACAACCCATAACTTCGATAAAGTGGTATTTAGAAGTACCGTTTTTGATTTCTTCAAGTAATGGTTTAGCTAGGACCATGCTATGAGCAACAGCTACATTTAAAGTCTGATCACCAATTTTAACCGTAGCTTCTTTAATTCCTTCTTCACCACGAACAGCATGGTAGTCAATATTAGTTAAATCTTCATGTGATAAAACATCAGCTACAGTTCTTAAAGCTGCTTCCATAACACCACCGCTGGCACCAAAGATAACTCCAGCACCTGTGTATTCACCAAACATATCTTGATCGAAGTCTTCGTCTTTTAAATCTCTAAAATTGATACCAAACATTTTAATTAATTTACCTAATTCACGAGTAGTTAAAACTGCATCAACGTCTTTTAGACCATCAGTTAGATTTTCTTCTCGTTCTTTTTCACCTTTTTTTGCAACACAAGGCATGATTGAAACAACATAAATATCTTGTGGATCAATATTATTTACCTTAGCGTAGTATGATTTGATCATCGCACCTAACATCATATGTGGTGATTTACAGCTAGAAAGATGATCTAGTAAATCAGGATATTCATGTTCAATATAATTAACCCAGCCTGGACTACATGAAGTAATCATTGGTAATACGCCATTATTATTTAAACGATGCAAGAATTCATGACCTTCTTCCATTATTGTTAAATCGGCACCAAAGTTAGTATCATAAACTTTATCAAAGCCCATTAGTTTTAAAGCGTGAACCATTTTACCAGTTACTCGAGTACCGATTGGCATTCCAAATTCTTCACCTAAACTAGCTCTAACAGCTGGAGCAGTTTGAACAATTACATGTTTATCAGGATCATTTAAAGCGGCAATTACATCATGAATTTCTTCTTTTTCTGATAAAGCCCCAACCGGACAAACATTAATACATTGACCACATTGCATACAGTTAACATCAGCAAAACTTTTATCATAAACTGGACCAACTTTAGTTTTAAATCCACGATTGATATAGCCTAATACGCCTAGTCCTTGGGTTTTAATACATGTTTCAACACAACGACCACAAAGGACACATTTAGATGTATTGCGGACAATACCTGGAGAAACTTCATCAAAAGTTGGTTTTGATTTTTCACCAGCAAAGGCATCTTCACGAACCCCTAACTCCTGACAAAGACGTTGTAATTCACAGTTTGTATTTCGAATACATGAAAGACAGTCTTTAGAGTGGTTAGATACAATTAATTCGACTACTCTTCTTCGGGCATCTAATGCTCTTTGAGAGTTTGTTTTTATTACAAGCCCTTCACGAACTGGATAAACACAAGCGGCTGCTAATGTTTTAGCTCCTTCTATTTCAACCTGACAAACACGGCAAGCGCCAGTTCCCGTCACTCCTTTTAAATAACACAAAGTAGGGATATGGATACCGTTATTTTTGGCTGCTTCTAAGACTGTTTGCCCTTCGTAAGCTTCTACGACACGGTTGTTGATTGTTATTTTTACTTTTGACATTCCTTACACCTCTACTTTCTTTCAATTACATTAAAGTGACAAGCGTTGATACATTGACCACACTTAATACATTTTTCTTGATCAATAACATAAGGAACTTTTCCTAATTCCCCATGGATAGCACCAACTGGACATTGTTTTGCACATAAACCGCATTTACGGCATTTTTCTTCATCAATAACATATTTAAGCAATGCTTTACAAACACCAGCAGGGCATTTTTTATCAACGATATGGGCAATATATTCATCTCTAAATTGATTGATTGTTGATAAAACTGGGTTAGGAGCTGTTTGTCCTAGTCCACATAAAGCAGTATCTTGAATTGTTTTAGCTAGCATCTCTAATTCATCTAAAGTATGCATAGTTGCTTTACCATCACAAATTTGTTCTAATAGTTCTAACATTCGTTTAGTTCCTACTCGACAAGGAGTACATTTACCACATGATTCATCAACGATAAAGTCCATATAGAAACGAGCAACGTCAACCATACAGTTATCTTCATCTAAAACAATCATTCCACCTGATCCCATCATTGAACCAAGTTTAACTAATTCATCGAATCCAATTGGGGTATCTAATTGTTCTTCAGTTAGACAGCCACCAGAAGGACCTCCAGTTTGAACTGCTTTAAAGCGTTTATGATTTGGACAGCCTTCACCAATTTCATAGATAACTTCTCTTAAAGTAGTTCCCATTGGTACTTCAACTAATCCAGTATTAACGATTTTTCCACCTAAAGCAAATACTTTAGTTCCTGGTGAAGTTTCAGTACCGATTGATCTAAACCATTTAGCACCATGTTGAATGATCTGGGCAATATTGGCATAAGTTTCTACGTTATTGATAATTGTTGGTTTACCCCAAACCCCTTTATGAGCTGGAAATGGTGGTTTTGGATTTGGCATACCACGTTCACCTTCGATTGATTTGATCAATGCTGTTTCTTCACCACAGACAAAGGCTCCAGCACCAAGACGAATTTCTAAGTCAAAATCAAATCCGGTATCAAAAATATTTTTCCCTAATAATCCTAGTTCCCGAGCTTGAGTGATTGCTGTATTCAAACGATCAACGGCAATTGGATATTCAGCACGAATATAAATATAACCATGATTAGCACCAATTGCATAACCAGCAATTGCCATTGCTTCAATGACACTATGAGGATTTCCTTCTAGAATGGAACGATCCATAAATGCTCCTGGGTCACCTTCATCGGCGTTACAGATTACATATTTTTCATCACCAGGTTCATCTAAGGCAAATTGCCATTTAACTCCAGTAGGGAAACCACCACCACCACGGCCACGTAAACCGCTGGCTTTAATTTCGTCAACAACTTCTTGAGGTGTCATTTCCTGTAATACTTTAGCAAGAGCAAAGTAACCATCTTTTCCAATATATTCATTAATATTTTCCGGATCGATAACACCACAGTTGTGTAAAGCGATTCTTCTTTGTTTATGATAGAATTTGGTGTCGTTAATATCATGGATTTCCCGAGTATCTTCATCTGATTCATTTAACATTAAACGATGAACAGGACGTCCTTTATATAAATGTTCCATAACAATTTCTTTTACATCGGAAACTTGAACTGATTTATAAATGATATTATCAGGGTAAATTGAAATATTAGGACCAACACCACAAAGACCTAAACATCCAGTTCTTAAAACTTCGATTTCATTATCTAATCCTAAGGACTTAATTTCTTTTTCAAATTCAGTGATTAATTCTCCTGAATTCCCGATTGTACAGCCAGTTCCGGCACAGACTAATACTTGTGTTCTTTTTGCTGCCATCTTGCAACCTCCTATTTTTTATAGTGTCCGACTGTGTACTCGTCGATTATTTCATCATTTTTTAAATGTCTTTCAGCAATTTCTTTAGCCTTTTTTTCATCGACTAAAACATAAGTAGTTTTATTATCATCTTTATCAAAGACTTCAACAATTGGCTCTAATGTACACATTCCGATACATCCAGTTTGTAGTACTTTAGCTGAAAGTTTTTGTCTAGCAACTTCTTCAACTAATGTATTTAATACAGGTCGTGCCCCAGCAGCAATACCACATGTTGCCATCCCAACAACAACACGATATTTTTGTAATCCTTCATCACGAATACTCATATTATTTCTTGCTGCATCACGAATTTTCTTTAAATCTTCTAAGGATTTCATAGCTGTAATCCCTCCTTTATATAATTTTTTAGCCAAATAATTATTTCTGGTTCATTAATTAAGACATCATCAAGAATTTCTTTTATTTCTCGAGTGTCTAATTTAAATTCAGTATCATCAGTTGTATATTTAAATAAATAATCTATTTTTTCATCAGCTTGAATTAAAGTAATTATTGTATCAACGATATTACCCATCGGTGGGGTATCTAAATGATCTTTAACAAAAGAGCCAATTACTTCAGTCCCCTTGCCAAGTGAAGAGCTGATAGTAAAAGTTCCACCGGTTGCCTCGATATTTTCCTTAAAGATTGGAATTCCTAAACCTACTTTGCGGGTAGTTCTAGTTGTATAAAAAGGATCGCATACTTTGGCAATTGTTTTTTGATCCATACCACAACCATTATCAATGATCTTAATTTCAATAACATTTTGTTTGCTGCTATCTAAAATTAAAATTTGAATAAATGTAGCTTTAGCTCGAATTGAATTGTAGGCAATATCCAGGATATTCATAGCAATTTCCTGCATTATTATTTCCTCCATAGCTGATAGAATTTTTCACGATCAAATTGATTTTCAGGTTCACTAATTGCCTCTAAATAATGGGCATCACTGTTAAAAAAAACATATTCATCATTTAAATAAGGACATATTTCCCGTAATTTTTTTAGCTCTTTAATACTAGTAACTTCAATTCCATCATAGTTTAATGACATTGGGATATCTTGATATACTTCATAAAGTCCAAATTTTTTAGCCATTACATGAGCAAGAATAGCCACGCCATTGAATTGATGGATTTTTTCAATGATCTTAGCAACATCTAAATCCAAAGATTCTAATAATAGATTTTCTTCAGTAGCAATAATATTATCATTTTCATCAAATATTACTTGGTTACCATAATAATCAGGGTTATTTGGACTTTTAATTAAATGTTTGTCGATCCACTTTTGTATTGGCTGTAATGGTGTTTCTTTAAGAAAATATGCCAAAATATGCACTTTTTCGATACTCTGAAGCTCAACACCATGAACAAAATCAATTTTCCCTTTTAAAACATCATGTTCAATAATCTTAGATAAATAATGCTGCTGTTTTAAAGAATTATGATCAGTAATCGCAATTAAATCCAAACCTTTAATATAGGCCATATTAAAAATATTATTAATTGTCATTAAATCATCGCCACAAGGTGATAGGGCTGAATGAATATGCAAATCATAGTACATTTTATAAACCTAGATTCACTAATTCTTTAGCTACATGATAAGCATCATCTTCACTTATAAAAAGCGGTATTTTGAGTTCGGTTGCTTTAGCAATTGTATCTTGATCAGGATAACTATTTTGAACGAAAATTATTCCCGCAAAGTCATTTAAATCAGCTACTGCTATTACATTTAAATGCTTTTGTACCGTAAGCCATAAAGCACCAGTTTTTCCATTTGCCATCACGAAGCTTAACAAATCCCCGATGTAAACACCTTCAATTTCATTTGAAAGATCGACATCATTGATTTGTTTAAGTGATAATTTTAAAATTTCGCTTACTTTCATATTATTACCTTTTCTTGACACGACATAGCGAGTCATCAACTTCACCTTTAGCAATTCGCGCTGCCAGCCCGCGACAGTTTGCAAAACCACAACTGCCACAATCAAATTGAGGCAAGGTTTCTAAAATAGCATTTACTTTATTAAACCATTGTAAACGTTCTTTAAAGTTTTGTTCATTACTGCTATCAATTTGATGGACTTTAGTATATTCATCTTTTGATAATGCTTTTAGTGGGCCATTACAATCTTCAAAAATACTTTCAATATTAAAGCAGCCTTCAAATGGATTAGACCACAAATAATAACCACCAATACAACCTTGAAAACAATTAAATAAAGCAATTAAATCAACATGTTGTAACTGATCAAATTCAATTAAATCCAAAACAGTATTTATTTGTGTTAATCCTTCAACACTAATAACTGATAAACTACGATTACCATATAAATCACTAACATTACTTTTAACACCATAACGGTTAAATGAAATTTCGGTTTTTTCTTCATTTTTTAAACGATTAATTTGAGGAAATATTTGAGAAATACTAATCGCATAGTCAATATTAGAATCCTGGTTATCAAATGGTTCTTTTGCAAGGGTCAACTTTGATACACATTCACAAAGTGAAAAGATCCCGATATCACGATCATTATATTTTTTCTTTAATCTTTTAGCGGCTATTTCTACTGGATAGTCGTAAGGTAATAAATGATCGATTAAAGTAGGGTATTCATTTTCAATAAGTTTATTAATTGTCGGACAAAAAGACGTTAACATTGGAAGATGCTTATCTTTACTATCCTCAATTCCTTGTTTATAAAGAAATCCCTCAATATCGCTATATTGAACCACTTCATCAAAACCAAACTTTTTAATAGCCTGTGCAATATTTTTTGCTTCCTCATAAGTTTTTAAATCAGATAATATCGCAGTTGGAATTAATGCAATATTATAATCATGTTTTTCTAGACAGGTTTGTAAATCAATATTTCTGGTTCTTAAAATCTTCTGGTCACATGCCTGAATACAGATATCACAATTAATACATTTATCTTGATCGATAATTACTTGCTTATTTACAATTGAAATAGCATCTACTGGACAGGACTTAACACATTTAATGCATTTTTGACAATGGGTACCTAAATAACTAATTACTGGCTTCATTTAAAAGTCATCTTAATATGTGTACCTTCTTTTGAAGAAGTTATTTCAAAAGTAGAGGCCACACTTTGCATATTATAAAGGCCCATTCCAGCTCCAAAGCCTAATTCTCGTGCTTTAGGCGAAGCGGTCGAATAACCTGGAGTTAAAGCAAGTTCAATATCTTCAATTCCTGGGCCAATATCATCAAATGATAAATGAATGATACCCTCGTCATCGATTTCAAAGGTAACTGTGCCACCATCAGAATGAATTGCAATATTGATTTCTGCTTCGTAGCAGGCAATCGCTACTGCTTTTAAAACTTTACGATCAATTCCTAGGGCTTTTAAAGTTCTTTTGATATCGCTAGAAGCTGTTCCAGCATCCTGGTAATTATCTTTGATAACTTGATAAGTTTTTTTCATCGGCGCATTCCTGCCGTATATAGCTTCCCGCAAGCTTCAAACATTGCTTCATCAGTTTGAAAAAGATTTATATGCAATTTTTTAGCCATATCAACAATTGACATATCTAATGGCTTTCCTCTTACAAATAAAATTGTTTCTAAATCTAAAACCTCTGCGGTACGTAATGATTGAACATTGGCAAGACCAGTAATAAATAAAATGTCCTCAGTTTCATTTTTTAATAAAGCTAAAGCATCCGACATTAAATCAGTTGCAAAACCTTTATCATAATTTTTTTCATAGATTGAAGTATCATCAACATAAATTTCACGAGCATTTAATAATTTAACAATTTCTTTAACTTGCATGTGATTCTTCTTTTAAATAGTCTAAGACTAACATTTTTAAATCTTCTAATTGCTTAGAACATCCAAAAACTGTCCCATCAACGCTTACTACTGGAGCTAGTCCACAGGCTCCAACGCAGCGAGTAGCGTCAATTGAAAATAGTCCGTCTTCACTTGTTGAATTTACTTCGCATCCCGTCATTTCACAAAGCAAGTCAAGAATTGTCTGAGAACCATTGACATAACAAGCTGTTCCTAAGCAAACTGAAATAACGTGTTTCCCTTTTGGCTCAGTAGTAAATTGAGAGTAGAATGTTACAACTCCGTATACTTTTGATACTGGTACATTAATAGCCTGAGAAATTTTTTCCATTGCTTCAAAAGGAATATAGCCAAGACTTTCTTGAACTTCATGAAGCATTAGTTTCATGGGTCCTTTTTCGTCTTTGTATTTAGCAACAATTTCATCAATTTTATCTAAATACTCTTGTTTCAGCTTTTTCATTTTCACACCTCTTTCTTTTTCATCATATGATTAATTATAACATACTTTGAAAGCGCTTTAAATAGGGTGATGAAAAAGGTCCCATATATTTAAATAGATATATATTTAGATAAAAACTAATATATCAGGATATTTTTGTTACGAAAGTAACACAAAAATATTATTTTATGATAGAATTGTCTCATTAAGGGAGGCGAAATAATGAATCTTTTGCATTTGAAATATGTAATTGAGATAGCTAAAGCTGGTTCAATAAGTAAAGCTGCTAATCATCTTTACATGAATCAACCGCATTTAAGTAAGATAATTAAAGAATTTGAAGAAACTATGCATATTAAAATATTTGAACGTACTTCTAAAGGGGTTGTCCCAACCAAAAAAGGGGCTGAATTTATTGAACGAGCCAAAGATATTATCAGACAGGTTGATCAAATGGAGGCGTTATATTGCAATTATGATGAAAAATCAGTGCATTTAGATGTTAGTGTACCTCGAGCAAGCTATATTGCAAATGCATTTACTAATTATTTGTCTAAAATAAATTTTCAAGATAAGAAGATTACTGTTAATTATCGGGAAACTAACTCTTTTGATACGATCAAAGCGGTTTATGAAGGTGATGCTAATATTGGGATTATTCGCTTTTTTCAAGACGAAGAAAGTTATTTTATAAATTTATTGAAATCAAAGGAATTAGAATATAAAGAGATATATAAATTTAATTATCAGCTATTAGTATCCAAGGAAAATCCTTTGGTCTATAAAAAAGAAGTTAAATTAAAAGATTTAAAAGACCAGATTGAAATAACTCATGGTGATGTATCATTGCCAGAGCGGCCATTAGTTTCGGCTAACCGTAATAGTGAAATTCGTCAAAATAAAAAAGAAATTTCTATTTATGAACGAGGAATTCAATTTGAATTATTGAATTGTTTACCGCATTGTTATATGTGGGTTTCGCCAATGCCTAAACAAGTTTTAAACCGCTATAACTTAACAACATTAACATTAAAAGAGCATAAAGCGATAAGTTATGATTGGCTTATTTTAAGAAAAGGATATCGTTTATCAAAAGAAGATTTGAGTTTTATCGACGAAATCCATTGTATTATTCAAAATAATTATGGAGGTATATGTCAAAAGGAATAGCACTATTCCTTTTTTGTATCTACTACATTTTTTGTAAGCGCTTATAATTAGAATCATGGAGGTGCTTATGACATGCAAAGATTTACATTACCAAGAGATTTATATCATGGAAAAGGAGCTTTAGAAGCTTTAAAAACATTAGAAGGGAAAAAGGCTATCGTTTGTGTTGGTGGCGGAAGTATGAAACGTTTTGGTTTCTTAGATCGCGCTGTTGAATACTTAAAAGAAGCTGGAATGGAAGTAGAATTATTTGAAGGGATTGAACCAGATCCATCTGTAGAAACAGTTATGAAAGGTGCAGCTGCAATGGAAAAATTCCAACCAGATTGGATTATTGCTATGGGTGGAGGATCACCTATCGATGCTGCAAAAGCAATGTGGATTAAATATGAATATCCTGAAATTACTTTTGAAGAAATGTGCAAAGTGTTTGGTATTCCAAAATTACGTAAAAAAGCTCATTTCTGTGCAATTCCATCTACAAGTGGTACTGCAACAGAAGTAACTGCATTTTCAATTATTACTGATTATGAAAAAGGAATTAAATATCCAATCGCTGATTTTGAAATCACACCTGATATTGCAATCGTTGATCCTGATTTGGCAGAAACTATGCCTGTTAAATTAGTTGCTCATACAGGAATGGATGCTATGACTCATGCAATTGAAGCATATGTATCAACTGCAAATTGTAACTATACAGATCCACTTGCAATTCATGCAATTGAAATGATTCAAGCTAACTTAGTAAAATCATATAATGGAGATATGTCATGCCGTGATGATATGCATGATGCTCAATGTTTAGCTGGACAAGCATTTTCTAATGCTTTATTAGGTATTGTTCACTCAATGGCTCATAAAACTGGTGCTGCCTTTGTTGATCAAGGTGGACACATTATTCATGGTGCTGCTAATGCGATGTATTTACCAAAAGTAATTGCATTTAACGCTAAAGATGAAACAGCTAAAAAACGTTATGGTGTAATTGCTGATTACATGCATTTAGGTGGTAAAGATGATGATGAAAAAGTAGAATTATTAATTGCATACTTAAGAAAAATGAATGATGATTTAAATATTCCACATTCAATCAATCATTATGGTGCTGATGGTTTACCAGCTGAAACTGGATTTGTACCTGAAGATGTTTTCTTAGACAGAGTTGAAGAAATCGCTGCTAATGCAATTGGTGATGCTTGTACTGGATCAAATCCACGTATTCCAACTCAAGAAGAAATGGTTAAATTATTAAAAGCTTGCTACTATGATACAGAAGTAGACTTCTAATATAAAATAATCTAAACCCTGCATTTAATTTGCAGGGTTTTATTTATAGTAAAAAAGATTGGTTATTGTAGATAAATATAGTAGAATGATTTTGTTAGGTGGTGATTTAATGAGTTTATATGTTACTAGACATGGGCAGACTGATTATAATGTTGAAAATTTAGTATGCGGTATTTCACCGGCTGTTTTAACTAAACTAGGGATACAACAAGCTAAGGAATTAGGAAAAAGATTAGAAAATATTGATTATAAATATTTATATGTTTCACCATTAAAGCGAGCTTTGGATACTGCTAGCTTAGCAAATATAAAAGAAATTGAAATGGTTATCGAACCACGAATTCAAGAGATCAATTTTGGTATTTATGAAGGCTTACCTCGAGATACTCAAGGTTTTTTAACTAATAAATATGATTTGGCGTATCGTTATCCTACTGGTGAATCATTTATTGAATTATGTAACCGAGTTTATTCATTTCTTGATGAAATTAAAAGACAAGCAATAGAAAATGATGTTTTGCTTGTCTGTCATGGAGCAGTTTGTCGGGCTATTAATACATATTTTAATGATATGACTAATGATGAAATATTTGAATATACAACTGAAAATTGTCAGTTATTAAAATATGATTATTTATCTAAATAGTCTTTTAAAGCTGTCCGGTTTAAAATATTTATTTTTTTATATTTTAATTCAATCCAGCCAAATTGGCAAAAATCGTTTAATATTTTTGTAACAGTGACCCGATTTAAGCCGGTTAGAGAAGCTATTTCTTCATGAGTATAAGAGATAGTTTTTTTATTTTGTTCTAATAAAAAAGCAGCAATTTTTTCATGGCGATTATATAAGTAAGCTTTTTTTACTTGATTAACTAAATAATCATTGGTTGATGATAATAATTGTAAAATAGCGATAGTTAATTCCTGCGATTTTAAAATAGTAGGGTACATTGTTTCTAATTGACATGAAATTAATTCAACTTCATCGATAGCGCTAACACATACAGGCCGATTAGTATTTTGAAGAAATGATGATTCACCAAAGATCCGCCCTTTACCAATGATATCAAGGGTTATTTCCTGTCCATCTTTGGAAATTAAATAGACTTTGACCCGCCCTTTTAAAATTAAATATAAGTTATTAGTAGTATCTTCTTCCATGTAAATAACATCGTTTGGATGATATTTAATTAAAGTACCGGCTTCTTTAAAATATTTAAATAAATCTTCTGAAATCTTCATACTTCCTCCATTATTTTACTTTTTTTCTTTAATTGTAGCATAGAATACATTTTTTAGATAGCTAATGTGGTATCTTATCTCCTGAGGTGAGTAGGATGAAAGAAAGATTGGTAAAAATTGGATTAATTATTTTAGGAAATATTTTAGTAGCATTTGCAATTAGTACTTTAGTTTTAGAAAATGAGTTGATTTCTGGTGGGGTAACTGGTCTAGGGATTGTCGGAAATCATTATTTAGGTATTAATATTTCACTAGTAGTAGGGGTTATTAATATTGGTTTGTTTTTGCTTGGACTTTTATTTATTGGTAAAAAGTTTGCTCTTTCGACATTAATTTCGACTTTTACCTTTCCGTTATTTTTAGAATTTTTTAATACTCATAGTTTTTTCCATAATTATTGTGATGATACTTTATTAGCTGTTGTTTTAGCAGGGTGTTTACTTGGAGTTGGAACTGGATTGATGATTAGAAATGATGCATCATCTGGAGGAATGGATATCATTGCAATTATTTTAAATAAAAAATTTAAGATTCCAGTTTTTATCGTTGTTAATCTTTGTGATTTTACAATCTTATGTTTACAAGCAGCGTTTAGTGATATTAATAAAATTATTTATAGTATTGTTTTAGTTTTCATTACTTCATTTATGTTGAATAAGACTTTAACAAAAGGTTCTAAAATGGTGCAATTATTAATTATTAGTGACTATTATGAAGAAATTAAAAAACTAATTATTGGTGATCTTGATGCTGGTGTCACAGCTTTATATAGCGAAAAGGGTTATACTGGTAATGATACTAAAGTATTGATGACAATTATTCCACCTGTAAAACTAAACCGGCTTAAAGAACAAGTTAAAAAAATAGATCCACTGGCTTTTATGGTTGTTGCGACCGTTGATGAAGTCAGTGGAAGAGGATATACATTTTCAAGAAATCAGTAATCGCTTAATGCGATTACTTTTATTATGTGGTAAATATTACCATCACCAGCAAAACGACTATCATCTTTAAAATCTTCATTAATATCGATCCAGACTAATTCGTTTTCATCACCATGGATGTTTACATCTTTAAAAAGGGTAGCAACATATGTTTCTAAAAGAGTATCATCTAAATAATACGTAAAGTCCATAAAATGAGTTAAAGTAACATCTTTATTTGTAATATTGGTTTCTTCTTGTAATTCACGATAGGCTGCTTGAAGATGGTTTTCACCTAGTTTTATTTTCCCGCCAACAAAATTATATTTGCCTTGATAGGGATCTTTTTTTCGTTTACACATCAATAGTTTTGTTTTATTTTGATTAAAAATTACAATAATATTTACATTTCGTTTCATTTTTATTACCTCTAGTAAATTTTATCATAATTATTAGTATATTTATAAAAAATTAAGAATATATTTAATGTAATTTTTTTAAGATAGTGCTATAATGCAAAAGTATATTGGTGGAGGAGATTATGGACATTATAGAGTTAATTAAAGTTTTTATTTTAGGAGTTGTTGAAGGTATAACCGAATGGTTACCAATCAGCAGTACTGGACATATGATTTTAGTTGATGAGTTCATTAAGTTAGATGTTAGTGCTGAATTTTTGGAAATGTTTTTAGTAGTAATTCAGCTTGGAGCGATTTTAGCTGTTATATTCCTTTATTTTGATAAGCTGATGCCATTTGATTATCGCCATGGCTGGAAAGTAAAAAAAGATACTTTTTCAATGTGGTTTAAAATTATCTTTGCTTGTTTACCAGCGGCAGTTGTTGGTATATTGTTTGATGATCAGTTAAATGAATTATTTTATAATCCTCTTACAGTTGCCATTGCTTTAATTGTTTTTGGGATCTTGTTTATCTTTATTGAAAATTATAATAAAGGTCGTTCATCAAAAATTAATTCTATTAGCGAGATTACTTATAATACTGCTTTGATCATTGGTATTTTTCAATTAATAGCAGCTATTTTTCCAGGAACATCACGTTCTGGAGCAACAATTGTCGGGGCTTTATTGATTGGGGTTAGCCGTACTGTAGCAGCTGAATTTACTTTCTTTTTAGCAGTTCCGGTAATGTTAGGAGCTAGTTTATTAAAGATTGTAAAATTTGGTTTTGCTTTTACTTCTTATGAATTAATATTATTAATTTTTGGAATGGCGGTTGCCTTTGTTGTTAGTATGATAACAATCAAATTTTTAATGAGTTATATTAAAAAGCATGATTTTAAAGTCTTTGGCTGGTATCGAATTATTTTAGGGATAATTGTCTTAGTTTATTTTATGATTTTTTAAAAGTCCAGATTGAATCTGGGCTTTTTTATATGGTAAAATAAATATATATGATACAATTATATTAATAAAAAAGGAGGTCGTTTTATGAAAATTTTATTATGTTGTACAGCTGGTGTTACTTCTAATATGTTTGCAGCTGCTTTAAAAGATGAGGCAGATAAGCGTAACTTAGAAATTATTGTTTGGGCCGCAGCAGAAACTGCAGTTGAATATTCTATTGAACAGGCAGATTTAATTTTGGTTACTCCACAATTAGCAGGTTCAATTAAGAAATTCAAAGATTTAGCTAATCCAGGTGTACCAGTTTTATTAATTAGTGAAGATGACTTTAGGAACTTTAATGCTAAAAAAGTTTTAGATGAAGCAATTAGTGTATAATAATATTTAGGAGTTAACTTATGTTAACTCTTTTTTTATGCAAAAAAGTTAAGAATTTGTTAAGAATATTTGTGTTATCTTAATTTTATGTTAAATTATTAGGGATTGCAAAAATATAATTAGGAGATAAGAATGGAAATTACAGATATTTTTGGTTTATTAGGTGGTTTAGCATTATTTTTATATGGAATGAAAATGATGTCAGATAGTTTAGAACTAGCTGCCGGTAATAAAATGAAAACAATTTTAGAAAAATTAACTACTAATCGTTTTTTAGGAGTTATAGTTGGTGCTTTAATAACAGCAGTTATTCAATCATCATCGGCAACAACTGTTATGACGGTTGGTTTTGTTAATGCAGGATTAATGAAACTTAAAAATGCGGTTTGGATCATTATGGGTGCTAATATTGGTACAACAATAACTGGACAGTTAATTGTTATTGATATTAGTGCTTTAGCACCGTTGATTGCTTTTATTGGTGTTGCATTAATTGCTTTTTTTAAAAATAAAAAATTAGATATGATCGGTGGAATTATTGCTGGTTTAGGAATTTTATTTATGGGAATGGATATGATGTCTGGGGCAATGATGCCTTTAAGAGATTCTAAAGAATTTGTCAATATTGTATCAACATTTAAAAATCCTTTAATAGGAATATTAGTTGGAGCTATTTTTACTGCAATCATTCAAAGCTCTTCAGCTTCAGTTGGGATTTTAATTGCTTTAGCAAAAAGTGGCGTTATTACTTTATCGTCATCTATCTATGTATTATTTGGACAAAATATTGGAACTTGTATAACTGCAGTGTTAGCTAGTATTGGTACTAGCAAAAATGCTAAAAGAACAACAATTATTCATTTGTCTTTCAATATTATTGGAACAATTATCTTTGTAACGATCAGTTTATTGTTCCCGTTTGCTGATATTGTTGCTTCTTTGACACCAGGAAATGTTCCCGCACAAATAGCTAATGTTCATACGATCTTTAATATTGGAACAACAATTTTATTATTACCATTTGGTAAACAATTAGTTGATTTATCGTATAAACTTTTACCAAAGAGAGATGAAGATATTGAAATCAAGAAAGTTAAATATTTAGATAAAACGATTTTTGTTAATGATTATCATATTGGAACTAGTGCAATCGCTAATCGACAATTATTCAATGAAATTCAAAATATGTTAACGGTAGCAAAAACTAATTTAGAAATGGCTTTTTCAATCCTGGTTAATTGGGATGAAAAGAAATTTGATAAAATTATTGATACTGAAGAATATATTGATTATTTAAATAAAGAAATAATCGAATTTACAACACTAGCAATATCTTCAGAATTACCAGTTGAAAACTCTAAATCAATTGGATTGTTTTTAAAAACAGCAGGTGATTTAGAAAGAATTGGTGATCATGCTATCAATATCGCTAAACGTGCTAAAAAATTGAATGAAAATCAAAACAGTTTTTCAAGTGAAGCAATGCAGGAAATTAATGAGATGAATGATTTAACAATGAATGTTTTAAAAAGATTAAATACTGTAAACATTGATGATCCAGATACATTAATTCATAAAGTAGATTCTTTAGAAACAATCATTGATGAAAAAACAAGTAAATTTTCATATAACCAAATGTTACGCTTACGTGATAAAAAATGTACCCCAGAAAATAGTGCTTTGTTTACTGAGACATTGATTGATTTTAAACGTGTAGGTGAACATGGTGTAAATATTGCTAATGCATTTAATGAAATAAAAGATGTATTAACAACAATCTAGGCTGTAATTGGCAGCCTTTTTATTTTGTATAAAAGTTTGATAGTGCTTTTGATAAATGCTATATTGATATAAGAGGTGGGTTATGAAAAGAATTGGAACTGGAAAATTAAGAGAACAAAATGACAGACTGGTTTATAAATACTTAGCGTTAGGTAAACCGGTAACTAAAAGAGAGTTATCAAATAAAACTGGCTTAACTTTTGCAACGATTGGAAATATTTTAAATGGTTTTAAAGAACAAAATATTGTCATTGAAAAAGAAACTGTCGTCTTAAAAAAAGGTCGTCCTACAGTTACTTATATTTTAAATCCAGAATTTTTTCATACATTAAGTATTATTTTAGCTCGAAAACAAGAACAAAACTTTTTCTATTATCAAATAAATAATTCTTTATTTGAAGTAATAAAGAGTAATCAAGAGATAATCGATTTAACAAATATTGATGTTTTAATAGAAAAAATAAAACAAATTATATCATCAGATAAAAAAATTACTATTATTGCTATTGGAGTACCATCAATTGTCTTTGAAGATATAGTAATTGAATCAGATATTATTGAATTAAAAAATCTTAATTTAAAAGAAGAAGTGGAAAAAGCAACTGGAATCAAAACGGTTGTTAAAAATGAAATGAATTATTGTGCATATGGTTTTTATGATAAACTAACTGATAAAAAGGATGTTTGTTATGTTACCTTTCCTAAGCAAAGTGGACCAGGTTGTGGTAGTGTGATTAACGGCGAATTATTACAGGGACATAATAATATTGCAGGTGAAATTATTTATTTGCCAATTTTTGAGTTTTTAAAACATCATGATCAAAAGAGAATAAACTATGACGAAAATAATATTGCATTAGCATTAGCTACTTTAGCTACAATTATTAATCCGGCATATATAGTAATAACTGGTGAAGCATTAGAAAAAATAAATTTTAAATTAATGGAAGAAATCTGTTTGCAGTATATTCCTAAAAAGTTTATGGCTAAAATTATTTATTGTGAAGATTGTATTGATGATTTTTTTAATGGAATCATAAAATATACTGGACAAAGATATTTACTGGATGAGTGATTTATTAAAAATCTTTTAATAAATGTATTGACGTTTCCTTTATTGTGGTATATATTAATTAAAAGTCTTTTAATAAAGAGGTGCCAATATGAAGAAAAGAATCTTAAATGAGCGTTTAGCAGCAATTGTTGCAAGTATTCGCCATGGTGAAATGTTATTTATTGCTGATGCAGGCAGTGGTACATCAGCTAAAGCTTTATATCCATTATCACCAGATGTCGAATATTTAGATTTAGGTGTAGTAACTGGTTCGCCTTCATTTCAAGATGTTTTTACAACGTTAGTTGAATGTGGTGATTTTGAAGGGGCTATTGTTACAGAAGATATGCTTGAATTGAATCAAAAAGATTATCAGGTAGTAGAAAAATATTTAGGAAAAGAAAATATTCATGTGATGCATTATATTCCAGAATATTATCAAATGCGTGATCGTTGTAAAGCAGTAGTACAAACTGGTGACTATGGTATTCATGGACAAGCAATATTAATAGCGGGATATCCAAGTGCTGATATTCCAATGGAATGGTTGAAAAAGGGGGTAAAAGATAATGACTGAAAAAGAAAAAATGAAACTGGCAATGTGGTATGATCCTAATAATGATACCCAACTAGTCAATGAGCGTCTTGAAGCACAGGATTTATGTTTTCAATTAAATCAGATTCGTCCTAAAGAGATTGAAAAACGTCTAGAAATTATTGAAAAAATTTTAGGAGAAAAACCAGAAGGATTAGAGTTATTAAGTCCGTTTACTTGCGATTATGGCATTAATATTAAGTTAGGCAAAAATGTTTTTATTAATGTTAATTGCTACTTCATGGATGGTGCTACAATAACGGTAGGAAACAATGTTTTTATTGGACCATCATGTGGTTTTTATACAGCTAATCATGCTATGGATTATCATAGTAGAAATCAGGGATTAGAACGAGCTTTACCAATAACAATTGGTGATAATTGCTGGTTTGGGGCTAACGTTACAGTTATGCCTGGTGTAAAGATTGGTAGCGGCTGTGTAATTGGAGCTGGAAGTGTTGTTACTAAAGATATTCCTGATAATTCTTTAGCCATCGGTGTACCAGCGCGTGTTATTAAAGAAATTGATCAAAGTAAAAGAATTTAGCTAGCTGCTAAATTCTTTTTATCGTTTATTTTTTTAGTTGTAAAAATAATCAAAGCTCCAGTTATTGTAACTATGTAAATAAACATAAACATATAATCTAAACCAAAAGTATCTTGTAAAATACCACCTAATACATTCCCTAAAGTTGAACCAATTCCTGATGTCATTATGCCAATTAATGTTTGACCGGCCAATTGATCTTTAGCATCAAGATTATAAGTAACATAATAAGTAATAACACCGGTAAATAAACCATATGATAATCCTTGAAACATCATCCCAATAATTAAAATAATTAAATTAGGCGCCAAGCAAATAGTAAAGTTTCTTAAAAGATAGAAAACAGAAGCAAGAACAATTAAAGTAACACTATTAAATCTTTTCATTAAGCGAGGCGACATCGTAATAACTGGCAGTTCGCTAAAAGCCATGAAAAACATACATACTCCATATAATGAAGTGTTTCCACCAAGATTACTAACAATATTGATTAGGTAAGTACCAATTGTGGTAGCTCCTGCAAACATGAAACAAAAACCAAGTAGTAAGAAAAATAAAATTTTATAGTTTTTAATTACTTGTAAAACGGAACCTTGTTTTTCTTTAGTTGTTTTAACATTCTTTTGTTCAGGCATGGTATATAATAAAATTAGTGCTAAAGCAATAAAGAAAAAATAACCAATTGATAAAATCCAAGGATCAACAAAAGAAATAACTTGTCCAAAGACAAAAGCGCTAGCAGCCCATGAAGCTGAACCAATTCCTCTAGCTAATCCAAAATTAACATATAAACCATCATTAATGTAGTTCATGGCAATCATAGTAAGCAAAGGAACAGTTGATAGCATCAAAGCGTACATTAATATATACAAAATCATTGCCATAAAAGCAGGCATTTTTATAAAGCTTAAAATTAAATAAACGATACCAACACCAACTGTAATATAAACAGTTAATTTTTTTATAGTAAGATTTTTTATTCGATCAACTAATGATGAAATAAATGGTGAAATAAAAATAGTACTAATACAAGAAATACCGGTAACAATCCCGATTTCAGTATTAGATAAGCCTAAGTATTGTAGAAAAATAGCAATAAATCCACTGATACAACAATAAGCAAACCAATAGAATAAATGGAGTAAATTATATCTTGTTTTTAGTTGCATGATAGTGTCCTTTCTATAATAATTAATTTTCTGATATTATTAATAAATATTTTATTAAAATAGGCAAGTTTTTTTTATATTTTGAAAAATTAATTTATCATTAGATTTACTCTTTACAATAAAAAAAATCTATGCTATTATTTGTTCGCATCCGAACAATAAAGTTCGTAACCGAATTAAAGGAGGGTGAATAATGTACAGTGATCCTGTAGGCCGCAGAATAAAAATAATTAATAATTTGATGAAAAGATCAATGGATAAATTTTTTGGTCAACGTCCTGATCGAGCTACATTAATGCATACCTGGATTCTTGGTTTTTTACAAAACCGTCAAGACGCTGGAAAAGATACTTTTCAAAAGGATATTGAGGCTGAGTTTTCAATCAATCGTTCAACTACATCAGAAATGTTGAAATTGATGTGTAAAAACGGGATGATTTCCAGAGTCCCGGTTGATTATGATGCACGACTTAAAAAGATTGTTTTAACTGAAAAAAGCTTAAAATTTAATCAGGAATTAAGTCGTAAAATGAACGAACTTGATAAAATATTGATAAAGGGTTTATCTGAAAGCGAAGTAGAGACATTTTTAAAACTTTGCGACAAATTAATTGATAATTTAAATGAAAGTTTATAAGTTATCAAAAAAATTTTGTGAAAGGAGTTAGGATATGGTAAAAACACTATTTAAACAAATTAAACAATATAAAAAGGATTCACTTTTAACAATTTTCTTTGTTGTTGTTGAAGTTATCCTGGAAATTTTAATTCCATTATTTATGGCTCATATTATTGATGATGGGATTAGTAATCGCGATATCAATGCAGTATATAAATACGGTTTAATCATGTTTGTTATTGCAATTGGTACATTATCGACTGGTTTTTTAGCTGGTAAATATGCCGCTAAAGCTTCAACTGGTTTTGCTGCTAATTTGAGGGATGCAATGTATACTAATATTCAAAGCTTCTCGTTTTCAAATATTGATAAATATAGTACAGCTGGTTTAGTTACTCGTTTAACTACAGATGTTACCAATGTACAAATGGCTTATCAAATGATTATTCGTATGTGTATTCGTGCACCAATGAACTTAATCTGTGCCTTAACAATGGCATTTATGATCAATGGTGATTTAAGTTTAATTTTCGTAGGAGCAATGATCTTTTTAATTGTTGTTTTAGGTTTCATTATGGTTACAGCTACTCGTTATTTTAATCAAGTGTTCCCTAAATACGATGATTTAAACGAAAGTGTTCAAGAAAACGTTGTAGCAATTAGAGCTGTAAAATCATTTGTAAGAGAAGATTACGAAAATAACAAATTTAAAAAAGCTGCTCAAAATATTTATAAACTGTTCGTTAAAGCTGAAGCAGTATTAGCATTAAATAACCCAGCAATGATGTTATCTGTTTATGGATGTATTTTGCTTTTATCATGGTTAGGGGCTCAATCTGTTGTTGGCGGCTCTTTAACTACTGGTGAATTAACAACTTTATTTAGCTACATTATGAATATTTTAATGTCATTAATGATGTTATCTATGGCATTTGTTATGATTACAATGTCAATTGCTTCAGGTCGTCGTATTGCTGAAGTAATTAATGAAAAATCTGACTTAGTGTCACCTGAAAGTGCCTTAACTACTGTAGAAAATGGTGCTGTTGATTTTAATCACGTTACATTTTCATATAAACATGGAACTGGTGAACCAGTATTAAGAGATATTGATCTTCATATTAAATCTGGAGAAACAATTGGTATTATCGGGGGAACTGGTAGTGCTAAAAGTAGTTTAGTAAACTTGATTAGCCGTCTATACGATGTTGATCGTGGTAGTGTATTAGTTGGTGGTCAAGATGTTAGAAAATACGATTTAGAAGTATTAAGAAATGAAGTTGCTGTGGTATTACAAAATAATGTTTTATTTAGTGGTACAATCTTACAAAATCTAAGATGGGGTAATGAAAATGCAACTTTAGAAGAATGTGAAGAAGCATGTCGTTTAGCATGTGCTGATGAATTTATTCAAAAATTCCCTGATAAATATAATACTTATATTGAACAAGGGGGAACTAACGTATCTGGAGGACAAAAGCAACGTTTATGTATTGCCAGAGCATTACTTAAAAAACCAAAAATCTTGATTCTTGATGATTCAACAAGTGCTGTTGATACTGCAACTGATGCAAGTATTCAACAATCATTTGAAGAAAGAATTCCAGATACGACAAAAATTATTATTTCTCAACGTGTATCTAGTGTTCAAAGTGCTGACCGAATCATTGTTTTAAATGATGGTATTGTTGATGCCTTTGCACCACATGAAGAATTATTAGAAACTAATGAAATTTATCGAATGATTTATGAAACCCAAACTAAAGGGAAGGAGGAAGCATAATGAAAAATAAAAGTGTCATGTTTCGTCTTTTTAGTAAATTATTTAAGCAATATGGTATACATATTGTTATTGTATTGATTTGTATTATTGGACAAGCTATTTGTACTGTTCAAGGTACAATGTTTATGCAAACTTTAATTGATGGATATATCGTACCATTAATGAAACAAGCTGTTCCTGATTTTTCTGATTTAGCTAATGCTTTAACTAAATTAGCTTGTTTCTTTGTAGCAGGGGTTATCTTTTCATTTACGTTTAGTCGAATTATGGTTAATGTAACCCAAGGATTTTTAAGAAATCTTCGTGTTGAGATGTTTGAACATATGGAATCTTTACCGATTCGTTATTTTGATCAAACAACTCACGGTGATATCATGTCTGTTTATACTAATGATATCGATACATTAAGACAATTAATTAGTCAATCTATACCACAATTGACATCTAGTTTAATTACAATTATCACTGTATTTGTATCAATGTTGACATTGAATTTAACATTAACAGCAATTAGTGTTGTAATGGTTTGTGTAATTTTATTTATCTCTAGATCTGTTGGACGTTTATCTAGTCGTTATTTCGTTAAACAGCAGGAAACTTTAGGTAAGGTTAACGGATACATTGAAGAAATGATTTCTGGTCAAAAAGTTGTTAAAGTTTTTAATCATGAAGAAAAAGCAATTGAAGGATTTAGAAAAATAAATGAAGAGTTACGTGAAAGTTCATATAATGCCAATAAGTTTGCAAACGTCTTAATGCCTGTTACCATTCAAGTAGGTAATATGTCATATATCATTTGTGCAATTGTAGGGGCTATCTTAGCTTTATCTGGGTATGATAGTTCATTAACTATTGGGACATTAGTAACATTCATGACATTGAATCGAAGCTTCAATAATCCAATTGGACAAGTTTCAATGCAGATTAACTCTATTGCAATGGCTCAAGCAGGGGCAGAACGTATTTTTGAATTATTAGATCAAGAAAGTGAAATTGATCAAGGTATTGTAACACTATGTCGTGTTAAATATGTCGATGGTCAAATGGTAGAAACAAAAGAACATACTGGACATTGGGCATGGCGTCATCCTCGGCCAGATGGTCAAATTGAATTAGTAAAAATGGAAGGTGATCTTCGTTTAGAAAATGTTGATTTCGGGTATAATGATGATCACATGGTTTTACATGATGTTAATGTATTTGCTAATCCGGGTGAAAAAATTGCCTTTGTTGGGGCAACTGGAGCTGGTAAAACTACTATTACAAACTTAATCAACCGTTTTTACGAAATTCAAAAAGGTACAATCACTTATGATGGTATCGATATAAAATTAATTAAAAAAGCTGATTTAAGACGTTCTTTAGGGGTCGTATTACAAGATACTCACTTATTTACTGGAACAGTTATGGATAATATCCGTTATGGTAAATTAGATGCTACTGATGAAGAATGTATTGCAGCTGCTAAATTAACAAGCGCTGATCAGTTCATTAGACATTTACCTGATGGATATAATACAATGCTTACTGGTGATGGGGCTAACTTATCACAAGGGCAACGCCAATTAATTGCTATCGCTCGTGCAGCTGTAGCTAATCCACCAGCATTGATCTTAGATGAAGCAACATCATCTATTGATACTCGTACAGAAACGTTAGTACAAGCTGGTATGGATGGATTAATGAAAGGTAGAACTACTTTAGTAATTGCCCATCGTTTATCAACTATTAAAAATAGTGATTGTATCATGGTATTGGAAGCTGGACGTATTATTGAACGTGGTAACCATGAATCATTAATTAAAGAAAAAGGTAAATATTACCAGTTATATACTGGTGCTATTGAAATGGATTAATATAGTAAAAAGTTTATATTAGCAAAAATAGCATTAATGTATATTATAAAACTGCAACATTTTAGAGTAACTAAAATTCTCTAATTTTGTTGCAGTTTTTTATTTATTTTATTATCATAATTAAATCACAAAATATAAAATATATCAATTTATATTTTTTTATAAAAACACTTGATAATTCAAGCGTTTTTATTTTATTAAATTATAAATAAGTGTATAATTAGGGATAAGGAGGATTAGATAATGTCAAAAAAAATTATATTAATTATCACAATATTATCTTATCTTCTTGTAGGATGTTTTAGTGAAAAAAATAATTATCCTAGTGACTATCCAGCTTCTAGCAGCTATACAGTAAATGAAATTTTATATCCACAAGCATCTAACATCGCAGTTTTAGATAGTGATGTTGCTACAGTTGACTATTCTAATGTTAATGAAGGTTATATAGTTGCAACATTAAAGGCAGCTAATAGTCAAAAAATCAAAATTCAAATTAGTAAAGGAGAAATTAAATATAATTATGATTTAACGAGTTTAACAGGTACTAGTTATCCTTTGCAACTTGGTAGTGGTAAATATGTAATTAAGATTTTAGAGAATATTGAAGGTACTAAGTATGCTATTAAGCAAAGTGTAGAAATAGATGTTATTTTAAAAAACGAATTAAGTCCCTTTTTATATCCGAATATATTAATCAATTATCATCCTGGTGATACAATTACTACTCTTGCAGTTGATGTTGTTAAAGATGACGAAAATGATTTACAGAGAATTAAAACTATTTATGAATTTGTTGCTGGTTATTTAACTTATGATAAAGATAAAGCTAAATTAGCTAAGCAGCAATATTTAATTCCTGATTTGGAAGCATTAATTAAAGAAAAAAAAGGCATTTGTTTTGATTATGCATCAATGATGGTTGCAATGCTCAGAATTAATCATATTCCTGCACGATTAATTTGTGGGGGAACTGATCGTGATGAATATCATGCCTGGGTTGAGGTATATTTAGAAGGTCAAGGCTGGGTAAATCCAGATATTTTTATTGATAAAAAAACGTGGACGATCATGGATCCTACTTTTGCTAGTTCTAAATATGATTATGATGGTCAATATGTTCAAACATTATATTATTAAAGGGGAGATTAGATGAAGTTGACAGTGAATGAAAAATACTTGTTTTGTAGAGAGATGGCAATGATCTTAAAATCAGGATTTAGTCTTCATCAAGGAATTATGATGATTGGTGAAGAAATTGATAATAGTAATATTAAAAATGTTTTAGAAAATCTAGTTGCTAGTATAGATGAAGGATGTAGCTTTAGTGATGCCCTTAAAGCAAATGAAGCATTTGATGAATATATGATTAATTTAGTTAATATTGGTGAAACAAGCGGTAACATGGATACAGTAATGGCTTCATTAAGTGATTATTATTTTAGAATTGATGATATTACTGATAAATTAAAACAAGCCCTGGTTTTTCCAATTATTTTACTAATAATGATGGTAGTTGTTGTTGGTGTGATTGTATTTAAAGTTTTACCAGTTTTTAAAAGTGTTTTGCGAAGTTTAGGTAGTGATTTAACTAGTTTTGCCAATATTTTTATGGAATTTGGACAAATATTTTCATTAATATGTTTTATAATTTTGCTTATTTTAGTTTTTATTATTGTTGGAGTGTATTTTTATCAAAAAGCAAAGGGCATTAATATAGTATCTAGTTTGATGCAAAAATCATTTTTTGGTTCTAAACTATCAGATTCGTTAAATAAAGCACAAATTACTTATGCTCTATCTTTATTTGTGGGAAGTGGCTATGATCTTGAAGAGGCAATGAAATATGTTGATAAGCTGATTGATAATGTTAAATTACAGGAAAAACTAGTTAATTGTAATCAAGATTTAGCTAATGGCGAAGATTTTGTCACTGTAATCAAACGATACCAAATATATCAGGGAATGCCATTAAGTATGATTCAAATTGGTTTTAAAACTGGTCAAATTGATGAGATTATGACGATGCTCGCTAATCATTTTCAAGATGAAGTCAGTGAGGCTATTGGACGTTTTTTAAATATTATTGAACCTTCAATTGTTGCTTTTTTATCATTGATAGTTGGTGTTGTTTTAATATCAGTTATGTTGCCTTTAATTAGTATCATGGCTTCGATATAGGTAAATATGTATGCGAAATATTATTAAGTTTATCATTGTTATTGTTCTTTTAGGAGTGATAGTTACTAGTTTTAATCAGGCTTTAAATTATTCTCAAAGTGCCAATTTAAAGCGAATTGAAGATACAATTAGTCAGTTATGTTTAAATTGTTACAGTATTGAAGGGCGTTATCCTCCTGATATCGAGTATTTAAAGGAAAATTATGGTTTACTTTTAAATGATGAGCAATATCAGGTTGTTTATTATTATGAAGGAGCTAATTTAGAACCATTTATTAAAGTGTGGCAAAAGGAGCAAAATTATGAATAAGCATCAAAATGTTCATATAATTTTTTCATTATCGTTGTTTTTGTTATTTGTAATTGGTTCGTTTTTTGTTATTGCTTATGAAATACGGGGATATCAGATGATAAATCAGACTTGTCAAAATGAAGATGATTTAATCATGCCTTTAGCTTATTTAAATACAAAAATAAAAGCTGCTGATAATAGTGATGCAATTGATACAGTAATAGTTGATAACATTATTTGTTTAGAAATAAAAACGGATCAAACTAAAACATATATTTACTTTGATGATGGTTATTTAAAAGAATTATATATAACTAATGATTATTCAGTTGATTTAAAAAAAGGCGACAAGTTATTTTTATTAGATAATTTTTATATTGAAAAAAATAATCGGTTATTTAAATTTGTTGTTGAAAAAAATGATTTGCAAAAACAAATTAGTATTAATGTACATGGATAGGGGGGCAGTTATGAAAACTAAAGTTCATTCATTTGCGTTTTTAATGGAAATAATTATTGTAATTCTCTTTTTTGCTGCTTCTACAACTGTGTGTGCTTCTTTTATAGTAAAAGCTAAAAATAAACAGGTTCAAACAACACAGCTTCAAAATGATATGTTAAAAGCTCAAAGTATTGTAGAAACCTTACAAGCAGATTATCAAAGTGATATTGAAGAAATATTTGGACTAAAAAAAGTTAATGAAAACTATTACCAGGGTGGAAATGTAATTGTGGAATTTGAAGATGATTTTTTAAGCGGAAAAGTAATTATAAAAAGTGATAATCAATTAATTAGTGAATTACCATTTGTTTTAAAAGGAAAGTAGTATGAATAAAAATAAACAATCAATCCGCTTAAGTATTGGGGCAATTAGTATTTTTATGATTTTTGTTATTTTGGTAATGTGTATATTAGCGATATTGTCATATTTACGATGCAATTCTTATTATCAATCAACAATTAGACAGGCTGAGTTTATAAGTGAATATTATCAAAGCAAAAGCAGTTTGTTAAAACGCTTTTATCAACTTGACTTAAATGGTCTAAATACTAATCCTGATGTTATCTATCAAGAAGATACTAATCTTTATTTAATGGAAGAAAAAATTAATCAAAATCAGATTCTACAATTATCATTTAATATTCAAAATAGTGAATTACAGCTTATAGGTCTAAAAACGATTAATCTGGAGGAATAAGATGGATATAAAAGAATTATTAAAAGAGATTGTAACAAGAAATGCTTCAGATATTTTCATTGTTGCCGGATCACCATGTGCAATTAAAGTTGCTGGTAAAATAATTAAGTATAATGATACTCGTTTAATGCCTTTAGACACTGAAAAAATGATTAAAGATATCTATCAATTAGCTAATAATCGTGACTTTAGTAATTTTTTGGCTAGCGGTGATGATGATTTTTCATTTTCACTTCCTAATATTGGGCGATTTAGAGTAAATGCTTATCGGCAACGTAATTCTTGTGCAGCAGTTTTAAGAATCGTTCGCTTTGAATTGCCTGATCCTAAAAAAATGCACATTCCAGAAATTGTTTGTGATCTTGCCAATCAAAAGAAAGGAATGATTTTAGTTACGGGACCAGCAGGTAGTGGCAAATCAACGACACTTGCTTGTATTATTGATCAAATTAATCAAAAGCGAAATACGCATATTATTACAATTGAAGATCCGATAGAATACTTGCATTCTCATAATAAAAGTATTGTTTCACAACGTGAGGTCTTTCACGATACTAAAAATTATGTTGCAGCATTAAAAGCAGCGCTAAGAGAAGCACCAGAGGTTATACTAGTTGGTGAAATGAGAGATTTAGAGACAATCGATATTGCTATAACAGCGGCTGAAACCGGTCATTTGATTTTTTCAAGTTTACATACAGTAGGTGCTGCTAATACAATTGATCGGATGATTGACGTTTTTCCAGCATCCCAACAGCAGCAAATTAGAGTGCAGCTGGCAATGGTTTTAAATGCCGTTATTTGTCAACAATTATTACCTGGTGTTGATGGTAAAATGATACCGGCTTTTGAAATTATGATTTGTAATCAGGCAATCAGAACTTTAATTCGAGATGGTAAAACCCATCAGATTGATAGTACTATTTCTAATAGTCGCCAGCTTGGAATGATTACAATGGATGAAGCAATAATTGAATTATATAAACAAGGAAAAATTTCTAAGGAAACAGCATTGATGTATGCTACTAATCCTAAAATAGTAGAAAGACGATTATGATAATTTAGCGAACATGAACTAACTAGGTTCATGTTTTTTTTATAATTTAAAGATTTGTTATAGAAATCAAGGAAATGATTATGATTGTTTTATCACAAAATTATTAGATAACTATTGAATTATATTGTTTTGGTTATAAATCGGTTATATAATATGTTATATGATATAATTTTGTGATTGAGGCGGTAAAAATGGTAAAAAAACAAATCCTTAAAGTCAATACCTTTGGTAAGTTAAAAATTTATAATAAAACAAGTGAATTTCCTCAAGAAAAAAAGCGCAGTGCTCAAGTTGAGTTATTACTTATATATTTGATTTTAAACCGGAATTTAGCGATTAATAATCAACAATTAATAACTTTACTTTGGCCTAATGGTGATGCTGATAAACCTGAAGGAGCACTTAGAAATCTGGTTTATCGAGTTAGAAAAGAAATGAGAATGTTATTTGACTTTCCCGTTGATTGTATTAAAGCTAAAGGGCGGAGTTATTATTGGAACTTAGAAATTAAATGTCAGGTTGATTATGAGCCGATAATCAGGTTAAGCAAAAAAATAAAATTAGAAAATGACCCAATTAGAAAATATCAGTTTTGTTTAGAGATGGTTAGTCTTTATCAAGGGGAAATATTACCGGATTTTAATTATAATAGCTGGGTATTTGAACTTAATAAATCTATAAAACAAAAAGTTATTGATGCTATTGATGATACAATAACAGTTTTAAACCAATATAAAATGAATAAAGAAATATTAGATATCTGTAATAAAAATATTGATGACATGATGTTTTATGAAATTAAACTAAATGCCTATTATAACTGCGGTAATTATAATGAAGCCTTATCTTTTTATCATTGGGTTGTTGATTACTACCATAGTAAATATGGTCTAGAAGTAAGTCAAAATTTAAAAAATATTTATAATCTTGTTTTAAATAAACAATCACTTTTATCAATGAATATCGATCAATTAGATAATTATCTTAATCATGACGATAATAAAAATGCGCTGTATTTAGATTATGATCTTTTTAAAAGCGTTTATCAATACACTTGCAGAATGGTACAACAAACGATGCAGCCTCAGGTTTTAGCTTTGCTAACATTAGTAAAAGAAAAAGAAGAGGCCGATATAGAAAAAGGACATCTTCTTTTAAAGCAGGTTATTAATGAGAATTTAAAAAGTAGTGACGTTTTTTCTAAAGTGAATCAATTGCAATTTGCACTTATTTTAAATTGTTCTAATATTGAAAGCGCCAAAATACTACTACAAAATATTGATGAAGCTTTTGTAAAGGCAGGTAAAGCTATTGGTTTTAAATTAACAAGTGAATTAAAATTGATAATATAAAAAAACGCAAATAGCGTTTTTTTAAAGAATATAGCTTAATAAATAAAACTGACTAACATTTAAAATTCCTGCTAAAACCATTACATAGATTGGATTAGCTTTTTTTACTAATAGTAAATATATACAAATACCAAAAATAATAATCATTTGTATTTTAATTTGACTAAGATCATTATTATTGAAAAAAGCTGAAATTAAAATAGAAATTCCAGCAGTAGCGATCAAAGATACAACTGCAGGACGTAAATACTTTAAAATATTTTGTAATAACTGTAAATGACGATATTTTAAATAAAAATAAGCAATAACTGTAACTAAAATACATGATGGTAAAATGCAGCCAACAGTAGCTACTATAGCACCAGGAATTCCTGCAATTTTGATGCCAACAAAAGTAGCTGAATTTATTGCGATTGGTCCAGGAGTCATTTGGGAAATTGTTATTAAATCTGTAAATTCGCTAAAACTTAACCAATGATATAAATCAATTACCTGGTTTTGAATCAAAGGCATTGTAGCATAACCGCCCCCAAAGCTAAAGGCCCCGATTTGAATAAAGCTTAAAAATAATTGCCATAAAATCATTGTGGTAACCTTCTTTCTTTATAAAGAGTATAGAAAAGACCAAAAAGGATACAGCAAATAATAATAAGAATAACACTGACATTAAAAAAGTAATTTGCAATGAATGCAATAACCATTATTATTGCATATAAAGGATTTTTCTCTTTTAAAATACCTGTAGCCATTTCGATTACTACGGCACATATAACTGCACCAACCCCAGCTTGCATCCCTTCAAGCATTAATGCAACTACTTGATTTTCTTTAAAAGCATTATAAAACAAGGAAATAATTGAGATTATTAAAAATGGTGGGATGATAGTTGCAATAACGCTAATAATTACGCCAGGAATTTTAGCAATTTTATACCCAACAACAATTGCTCCATTTACAGCAATTGCTCCAGGTGCTGATTGAGCAATTGCGATTAGATCCAGCATTTCATCTTCATCAATCCAATGATATTCTTTAACAAACTTTTTTTGCATCAAAGTTACAATTACATAGCCCCCGCCAAATGTAAAAGCACTAAGATAGAGCGTTGAAAAAAATAATGTACTTAATTTTTTAGCTGTGTTATTAGACATATTATTACCTCCGAAAATATTATATAGTTAATTGATATATAAGTAAAATAATATTATTATATAATATAGATAATAAAATAATTATGTATAGAGGTGTAACTATGACGTTAAGACATTTGATGATATTCATTAAAGTATATGAACAAAAAAGTATTACTAAAGCAGCTAATCAATTACATCTAGCACAACCAGCAGTTAGTCTAGTAATTAAGGAAATTGAAAATCATTATCAAATCACTTTATTTGATCGGATGAATCGAAAAATATATCCAACTTTTCATGCTGATCGATTGTATGAATATGCCATTAGTATTGTTGATTTATTTGAACAAATGGAAAAAGAAATGGAAAATTGCAAAGAAAATGGAGTTATTAAAATTGGTAGCAGTATTACTAATAGTCACTATGTTTTACCCAATGTCATAAAATCTTTACAAGACCATTATCCAGAATTGAAAATAATAACTTATGTTAATAATACTAAAGTTTTAGAAAAACAGATTTTAGAAAATAAATTAGATATTGCAATTATCGAATCACAGCCTGAAAGTAATAATGTTATTAAAATTCCATTTATGACTGATTATCTAACAGTAATAGCTAGTAAAGACCATCAATTATTAAATAAGAATAATATTGATTTATCTACTTTGGTTAAATATCCTTTCTTTACAAGAGAAAAAGGTAGTTCTGTTAATACATTATTAAAAAGTGTTTTTCAAACTAAGCAGATTCCAATTAACTTTGCGATGGAAAGTATTAGTAGTCAAGCTATTATAAAAAATGTTGAATATGGCTTGGGAATTGCTTGTTTGCCATATATGTTAGTAAAATCAGCTTTAAAACAAGGTAGTATTAAAGAAGTTATTGTTCCAGATTTACAAATAAAACGACAGTATCATGTTATTTATCATTATCGTAAAAACGTTTCAACGATAATTAATGATTTTATAAATATTTGTATAGAATTTGGCAAGTATCATCAAGATTTAAAACAGTAGTTTTAAATCTTTTTCATTGTGGTTATAAATCGGTGATTTTTAAATAAATAATCACAAAATAATAACAAATTCAAAACATTGTGCTATTATAAAGTAGATTAATTGTTTATAATGAAAAATAATTCGTTTATTTGTGATTAATTGGTAAATAAAAATGGTTGAGGTGATTTATATGGCAAAGAAAATAACCGAAGTATTAGGAAAAACAATTAGAAAGGAAAGAAAAGAACGTAATCTAACCCAACAGGATTTAGCAGATAAAACAGGAATTTCTAGACGGCATATTGCTAATATTGAAAGTGGTAAGATCAATGCTTCTTTTGAGGTTGTACTAGCAATCGTTAAAGAGTTGAATATTTCGTTAGATAATATAATTTATGCTGATTTAAATGATAATTATAAAATCGAATTACAAAAGATGGCAGTTCAGTTATCTATGTGTCAAGATAATCAAAAACAGATTGCTTTGAAAACAATTGATTTTATGCTTAGTGAGTTTATAGCTGCTAATCATTAGTTTTTAGTAAGCTAATTGAAGAAAATTTATTTTAATGATTTATAAAAGTATTTTAGGTGATTCTAAAATACTTTTTTTTGTGAGTAAAACTTTAGTAACTAAATTATTGTTTTAAACTAAATAAAGAAGTAAAAAACAACTGATATTTTAGTAAAAACATTGACTTTTGATGAATTAAAGGTTAATGTTTTTTTAGGGCTAATATTATATGATGTAAAATTTTAAGAAAAGGAGGAAACGAATGAAGGGACGAATTAAAAAAATATCAGTTATTGTAGTTTGTCTAGCGATGATTTTATGTACATTTACTAATGCTAATGTTGTTAAAGCAACTGATGATGGTTATGAAATATATCCTAATCCGCAAAGTATAACATATGGCACTGGTGATTTTATCTTAAGAGATAATGTTAATGTTGTATATGAAGATGGTATTGATCAAGATACTAAAAATCGTTTACAAGAAGTAACTGATTTAAAAAACTTATCAATTACAACTTCTAATGAAATTAAAGCTAAGACAACTAATATCTTAGTTGGTATTCATGGTTCCAATGGTTATGTAGATAAATATGTTCAAGAAAATTGTCAATATTCTAATGGTTTATTTGATAATCTTGATGCGTATTATTTACAAGTTAATGATGGGACAATTGTTGTTTTAGGAAAAGATGGTGATGCTGCTTTTTATGGTTTGACTACATTATATATGGTAGTGGGACAACTAGATAGTCGAACTATCAAAAATTTCACTATTGAAGATTATGCCAATGTTGCTAGCCGTGGTTTTATCGAAGGATATTATGGTAATCCATGGTCAACACAAGATCGTATTAATTTAATGACTTGGGGTGGTTATTATAAATTAAATTCTTATTTCTATGCTCCAAAAGATGATCCAAAGCATAATTCAAAATGGCGCGAACTTTATAGCGATGAAGAAATTGAAAATAAAATAAAACCGTTGGCTGAAGCTGGTAATAAGTCAAAATGTCGGTTTGTTTTTGCATTACATCCATTTATGAATAGCCCAATTAGTTTTACACAAAGCCAATATAGTAATGATTTAGCAATATTACAAGCTAAATTCGAGCAAGTAATCAAAGCTGGAGTTAGACAAATAGCTATCCTAGCTGATGATGCTGCTAACTATAATAATACTGGAGATTTAGGTGGTAATAACTATAAAAGATTATTGGAAGATATGACAGCCTGGTTAAAAGAAATGCAGGTTGAATATCCAGATTTAAAATTAACATTACCATTTTGTCCAGTAGAATATGGTGGTACAGGTCAAGATTATTATCGTGATTTTCCTGATAATGTTCAAATTGTTATGACTGGTGGAAGAGTATGGGGTGAAGTTTCTAATAATTTCACATCAACATTTACTAATAATGTTGGACGTGGTCCATATATGTGGATTAACTGGCCATGTACTGATAACTCTAAAAAACATTTAATCATGGGTGGTTATGAAACATTTTTACAACCAGGTGTTGATCCCCAAAATATCCAAGGTATTGTCTTAAATCCAATGCAACAATCTGAGCCTAGTAAAGTAGCGATTTTTGGTAATGCCTGCTATTCATGGAATATTTGGGATTCAAAAGAGGAAGCTAATGCTACCTGGGAAGATTCATTTAAATATGTTGATCATAATTCCGCAATTGAAACTGATGCTTCTAATGCTTTAAAAGAGCTATCAAAACATATGATCAATCAGGCGATGGATAGTCGTGTTACAGCATTAGAGGAATCTGTAGTATTAAAGGAAAAGCTAAATAGTTTTAAAAGTAAATTAGAAAATGGTACTTTAAGTGAAGCTGATATTGATAGTATGATCGATGAATTTGAAATTCTACAATCAGCAGCTAAAACTTATCGTTTACAAGCTGGTAACAGTGATATTGCAAATCAAATTGTTTACTGGTTAGATTGCTGGGATGATACAACTGAAGCAGCTATCGCTTATTTAAATGGAGTTAAAGCTGTTTTAAATAATGATACTAATGGTATTTTACAATATGAAAGTGCTGGTAAAACGGCATTTGATCGTTCTAAAACACATGGATTTAATTATGTAGATCACATTGAATATGCAGAAGTAGGGGTTCAACATATTGTGCCATTTATCAACACATTAGCTACTTATGTATCACAATATGCTCAAACTGCAATGGATCCTGATAAAGTAGTAACTACATTTATTACTAATCGTAGTGACAGTCCAGTAGGTAGCAGCGAAAATGTATTTGACGGCGATGATGGAACAATGGTTAGCTATCGCAATCCGGTATGGATCTATAAAGGTGATTATGTAGGGGTAAAATACAATAAAAATATTAAAATTGAAAATATTAGATTTTTATTAGGAAATGGTAAAAACCATTTTGAAGCTTCAAAATTACAATACACAACTGATGGTAAACAATGGCAAGATCTTGAGCTAGTTGATATGGATAATCAGTTTACCGGTGTTAGAAATCAGTATTTAGAAGTGAATGCCAAAAAAGAAAACTTACCTGAAAATTTTGAAGCAATGGGAATTAGATTAATTGCAACTGCTGATAATGAGTTAGATGCATACTTGAATGTTCATGAAATCCAAATTAATCAAAAAAGTGATGCTGAAGAAGTAACTGGTGAATATTCTACAAATCGTGATCGAATGAATGGTACTGCTTTTGATGTTTTATCTGATGGACAAAACGGTAATAGTTCAGATAATGAGGTTTGGTTATCAGTTGCTTCTGGTAGTGATAAAGATAAATTACCAGCTGGATCATATCTAGCTTATACATTTAACTCAAAACAAAAAATTAGTTCTGTTCATTTTGCTCAAGGTGGTAGTGCTAGTGGTGATGTAATTAGTGATGGTTCATTACAATACTTAGATGATGAAGGTAACTGGATTACTATTGGTGATGTTACTAACCAGCAAGAACAAGTATTTGACTTATCAGATCAAAATATTGAAACTACTGCTTTAAGAATTCATAATGATGCGTTTGCTGGTATCTGGTGGCGTGTAGGTGAATTTAGAGTAGATGTTCAAGATGATAGTGGAACTACACCTTTAGAATACAATGTAATTAAAACACAACGCTGGAAAGTATATCAGGGACCAGAAAGTAGATTATATGATGGTAATGATAATACTTATGTCTGGTATGATCCTGATGGTGATGGAAATTCAACTGGCGATGACTTTTTAGCTGGTGATTATTTGGGATATGATTTTGGCAAGGTTGCTACATTAAAGAGTGTTCATATAGTTGTTGGTAATGACAATGGTGATAAACTTGTTAATTATGCAATTGAAACTTCATTAGATAATAATACATGGACCGCTATTGATGGCTATGATAACTATAAGGGTAATGCCAGTGGCAAAGATACTATCGATATTAAATTAGACGGTTTAAAAGCTCGTTATATTCGAATTAGAAATCTTGCTAATCAAGGTTCTTGGGGTAAATTCAGTGAATTTACAGTTGAAGAAGTTAGTCAATCAGGTAGCAAAGATTACTTATATACAAATCTTGATAATACATCAATTTTATCTAATTTAGAAGGTAATACCGCTTGGTTAACACCAGGAAATGTAACACTTGCAAAAGATCAATATATTGGAATTGATTTAAAGAATATCAAACATATTACTAGTATTGAAGCTTTAACGCTTCCAGAAAGTTGTCGTTTAGAAGTATCTAAAAATGGCATTGAATGGAGTAATTTTGATACTGCTAGTGATGGACGTTATGTTAGAATTGTTAATCCAAATGATCAAAAAGCAGTATTAGATTTAAGTAAATTCGAAGTAGTATTTGATTATATTGGTGAAAAAACTGTTACAAGTGATTTTGCTAATCAGCAAACTTCAAACGATATGCGTACTGCCGGAACTGTAAATAATGTCTTTGATGGTGATTTAAGTACAATTGGAATGATCAATGGTCCTCAAGAACAAGGAAAACATATTACTTTTGATTTAGGACAAACAATTCATTTTGAATCAATTAGATATTATATTACTGAAAGTCAATTAAATTATATTCGTGATGCTGATTTTGAAGTATCTGTTGATAATAAGACATGGACAAAAGTTTTACATGTTGGTAAACCAGTCGAAAATGTCTGGGATGATACTGTAGCTAAAGATATGCAAGATATAACATTATATCATGATAGCCAAAATCCAGGTTATATGTATGCCCAGGCAACTGATTTGAATGTTGATGGACGTTATATAAGAGTTACACCAACATCTACTTATTCACATCGTTGGGTTGGATTTAATGAAATCCAAATCAATGGTGGTGCTTATATTTCTCCTGAATCAAATAGAGATATTATTAGTGAAGCAATTGAAGAACCAGGTAAGATTCCTTCAAATATGATTGATAAAGATTATTCTACTTCATACAAATCAACTGCAGCAAATAGCTCATTTACTTATTATGTTTCTCAACCGGTTGATTTAAGAACTGTTCGTATTGTTCAAAGTGGAACAATTAGCAATGCCCAAGTTATTGTTCATGTATATAGTGAAGGAACTGTAAAAGAAATTAATTTAGGTTCTTTGAATCAGACAATTAGTGAATTTGTAATACCTGAAGGAGTAATGTTTAAAGATATCCAAGTATCATGGCAAGATTCAATACCTGAAATTTTAGAAATTGCTATGTATAAAACTGCCGAAGATGCTACTGATGCTAAAGCTGATTTAAAAGCTTTATTAGATGAAAATATTGATACATCTAATTGGACATTAGATTCATTACAAAATTATCAAAATGCATATAATGCTGCAAAAGAAATATATGAAAATGAATATGCTTCAAAATTTACAGTTGAAACAGCATTAGGGGTATTAAAAACTGCAATTAATAATGGTGAAGAAAAATATACTGATTCCAAATTAAGTGATTTAGTAAATAATGCTATTTCTAATGATAAAGGATATTATACAACGGTTTCTTATAATGCTTATAATTCAGCAATTTTATCTGCACAAGCTGCATTAGAAAATCCTGATCTTTTAAGTAAAGAAGATGGTGAACAATTAGTAGCTGCAATTGAAAAAGCTCAATCAGAATTAGTTTATAGTACAGCCTTTAGAGAACAAGCACAATTACTTGTAGAAGAAGAATTAGTACTTATTGATGATGTTTATTCACCAGAAAGTCTTGAAGCTTATAATCAAGCAAAAGCTGATTTAAAAGAAGCTATTGATAAAGATAAAGCTGCTTCAAGTCAAGAAGAAAGAGTTTCACCAGAAACTTTTGAAAGTTTAATAAATGCTTATAATGACGCTAAAGCTAAACTGCAAGCTTCAGCAAAAGCAACATTACAAGTATTGATTGATGAATTTGCAACATATGATGGTGATTTATATGAACAAGAATCATTTGCAGCTTATCAAAAAGCTGTTGAAAAAGCAAAAGAAATCATTGAAACTGCTACAACTGAAGAAATAGTAGAACAAATTCAAGCTATTCGTGAAGCAAAATCGAACTTGAAAGCTTCTAAAGCAACATTAGATGAAGTTATTAAGGATGCTGAAGCAGTTGATAAAAACAAATATACTGAAAAATCTTATAATGATTTAATGAATATTGTTAATGAAGCTAAAAACTTAACAGATGAAAGTAAGTATACAAAATATATTCAATTAATTACGGATGCTAAAACAGCATTAGTAAATGTTGAAGTATTAAAAACTAGAATTAGTGAAGTAGAAAAAATTGATGCTACATTATATACAAAAGCAAGCTATCAAAAAGTAAGTGAAACATTAGCTACTGCTAAACTTTTATTAGTTGATGGTAGTCAAGATGATGTTGAAACAATGTTAGAAACATTAATTGATGCTGTTAATGGCTTAGAGTTAAGTGGTCAAAAAGAATATGAACAATATTTAAGCAATATTGAATTAAAAGATGAAGCTTTATACACTGAAGATAGTTATAAAGTTTATAAAGATGCTTACGATAATTTAGCTAATTTAGGTGATGATGTATCATTAAAAGATTTCACAAATGCTAAAACAATATTTGAAGAAGCTCAAGAAGCTCTTAAATTTAAAGGTGCCGATTATAGTAAAGTTCAAGAAGTATTAGATAGAATACCTGCTGATCTATCTGGATTTGATCAAGCAGCAGTAAAAGAATTAAAAGACTTGATTGCTAGTATTGATTACACATTAACAATCAATGATCAAGAAAAAGTTGACAAATATGCAATTGATTTACAAGCTGCATTAGATAAAGTCTTAAAATCAATGAATCCTGATGATGGCTCACAACAGCCAGAACAACCTGGACAAGCAACTGGTGATAAAGATACAACTAATTCTTCATCATCAGCTAAAACTGGCGATACAGCGGTAATTTTACCATCTTTATTATTGATGTCATTAGCTGTTTTAATGGGTACTTTTGTAAAAAGAAGAAAAGTTATTAAATAATAACTAAATAATAAAAGGATCGAAAGGATGTTTTCGATCCTTTTTAATTGGTAAAAATATTTGACACACCTATAGGAACATCTAGTTTATTTCATTTATTTTTTCTAAAATTTAAATTAAGTACAAAGAAAGGGGAAAGTAAATGAAAAAGGGATTGATTATCGTAGGTCTGACTTTAATTTTTTCTTTGATGTTTTCTATTACACCAATAAGGGCAATTGAAAGTCAAGATGAAAATTTAAAAGTAGACTACATCGTTGAAAAAGTATCTGAACAAAAAGCACAAATAAAAATAAAAGTGACTAATGTTTCTGGTACTGTTTTATCAAACGTACAATTAAATAATGAAATTCCAGATGATTTTAATATTGATGATAGTAGTAATATAACAATTGCTACATTAGGAGTTAACGAATCAAAGGAATATGAATTAACGGTAACTTTAAAAGATGATGTTATTATTAGTGGTGATGGTGATTTAGAAAAAAATGATCCTGATAATAATAAAACAGAACAACCAAATAATAAAAATAGTCAAGTTGATACCGGAGATAATGTTAAAATTGGATTATTTGTCTTGGGTGGTCTTTTTAGTTCGTTAATCATTTTTAAAGCGATTAAAAAAAGAAGAATTAAATCATTGTTATCAATATTGCTAGTGGCAATGATGGCTTTAAGTTCAATTAATCTAGTTAAAGCAAATGAAATTGTTAGTAAAGAAATTAAATTAACAGATGGTATTGTTTTAAATAATACTGATTATGAATTTGGTCTACATATTACCTATCAATATGAAACTATTGTTGAAGATAATAATACTATTACTAGAGGTGAATGGATCAATAGTCTAGTAACAGCAATGAATTATCCTGATTTAACAGTAGAAATTGACAAACCATATTTTAATGATACAGCAGGAACAATTGTTGAAAACAGTATTAATTATGCTGTAGCTTATGGCATTGTAGAGTTAGATGATGAAAGTTTTTATCCTAATCAATTAGCAAGTAGAGAATTTGTTGCAGTTACGACTGTTAAAGCATTAGGCTTCATCCCTCAAGATGAATTAACATGTGATGATGCAAATGAAATTGAAGATAAACAGGAAGCTTATTTAGCTGTAAAATTAGGAATTATTAGTTTAATTGATAATCATTTTTATCCAAATGATAATGCTACAATGACATTAGTTAATAAGTCATTATCAGTAGTAAAAGATGTTTTAGATTCTCAAAATGTAAGCAATGAACCAGTAAGTAATATTGATTACAAAGATGGTGTAATTACGCTACAAGAAAATGAAGTTACAATTCTAGAAAATGAAATTATTATTAACAATGGAGTAGAAACTGAAGATATTCAAAAAGACAGTATTATTGTCGTTGGTGAGACTGGTTGTTATAAGGTAACAGATAAAAGTACTCGTGATAATAAAACTGTCTTGGGTGTTGAACCAGCAGATTTAAATGAAGTAATTGAAAATATGAATATTGAAGGAACTACAAAAGCTGATTTTTCTAAGTTTATTCCAGGAGAAAATGTAATTGTTGATATTCCTGAAGCTGATACAAATGCTCGTTCTGTAACAACACCGGATATTGGTAAAATGACATTTGAGATTTCTTTGGGTGATAATATAGCTGTAAAAGGATCTTTAAATGCAGATATTACAATTACAACTAAATGTGATATCGATGCAAGATTTGCCTGGCCGCCTTTAGATTTTAAAAATATAATGTTGAAATTAGATCCTAGATTGGATGTTGAAGCAGGAATTTATGTAGGCGATTCTGAAGGAGCTATTGACGAAGAAACACTTGAAAAAGTAAAAGATGCTTTTAAAAATGGTAAAAAATGCAAAGGAACTATTAATCTAGGTAAACTACCTGTAGTTGGAATTCCTGGGTGCCGTATTTATCTTGAATTTGGTATGCAATATAGTCTAGAAGGACATTTTAAGGTAGTATGCAATGTTGATGGACAATTTGGTGTACAAGTTTATAATAACAATCCACGTTTAATTTGTTCAGCAAATGGTAGTGTATCACCAGAGTTAGGTGGTAATGTTAAAATTGGACCAGAATTAGCTGGTGTTTTAAAAACTTTAGGTTATGACATTATTGATTTAAGTGCTAGTACCGGTGCTGCTGGTGAAGGAAGTTTAGCTTATCGACCTACAGGTATGCTATGTGCTGATCTTGGAGCATACGCGTATATGGATATGTCTGCTTTAAAAAACTGTGTAATTGGTGATTGGCTTGATGTAGGTTGGGAAAAATCATTTTGGGATTCTAAAAATAGTCCTTTAAAATGTAATGGACATTTTGAAAATGGAACTTTAGTAGAAAACTGTACCTATTGTGATGCGACGATAAACGGAATGGTTGTTGACGCTGAAACTAATGAACCAATTAGTGGCGCTGATGTAAAAGTATTCAGGGTATCAGATGGACAACAGATTACTAGTTCGTCAACAAATGATCTTGGAAACTTTACAATATACGTTGCCGGAAATCAACGACTTAGAGTTGAGACTTCTAAAGATGGTTATATGACTTGTAAAGAAGAAATAGATGTTGCTAGTAATGAAGTTAAACAATTACAAACAAGGTTACAAGTCCGTGGTAGTGATGGAACAAACGAAAAAGGTAAAGCCGGTGGAATAGTTAGTGACGCGCAAACAGGGAGAGGAATTAGTGATGTAAATATCAAAGTGCGTCAAGACTGGGGAAATAAAGATGGAGAAATCTTAAAGACCTTGGCAACTAATGCTTCTGGTGAATATTTAATTGATGACATGAGTTTAGGAAATTATACTTTAGAATTATCAAAAGAAAATTATGTAACAAGCTATTTGAATATTGTTATAACTAAATCTGGAAATTTACAACAACATGCTACTTTAAACCCTAAAGCAATTGCTGGTGATGAAAGTGAGTTAAGAGTTGTATTAACATGGGGACAAGTGCCTAGTGATATCGATTCACATTTAGTTGGAAATAATGATCGTTTCCATGTTTACTATAGTAACAAACAATATTCTAAAGATGGTGAATTGATTTGTGATTTGGATGTTGATGATACTTCTAGTTATGGACCAGAAACAATGACATTATATAAATCTGCGCATAATGAAGTTTATAGTTTTTATTTACATAATTATACAAATCGTAATTCTACAAATAATAGCATTCTATCTAATTCGGGTGCAACATTGACCATTTATGTAAAAGGTGAATATAAACAAACAATTTATATTCCAACGAATACCCAAGGAACATTATGGCATGCATTCAACTATCATAGTGATAGCCAGGAAATAGAATTAGTAAATAATTTTTCTTATCAATCTAGTCCAAGTGCAATTGGAAATTAAGTAGTAAATATATTTAAAATCTGTAATAAAATTAGATATAAAAAAAGAAGTAATTGCTTGTAAACAAGTTTTACTTCTTTTTTAGTATGGAAAGCATCATTTAAGATACTTATTAGATAGCTTTAATATTTTTTAAATGTTCAACATAATCATGACATTCAATTTCATCACCGATTATTGTTTTGTTAATTGGATTAGTCATATTGAAAACATAAACATAAGCCTGATCGATTTTTTCACCATCTTGATTATAAACATCAAGCAGTTCTTTATTATATTCATTATCAGGGTTATTTTTTCCAAAATAACATTCTAATTCATCTAAAGTTTTTGCTGTTGTTTCATCAACTTCATGAATTTCTCCAATAACTAAATTAGATCCTTCAGGTAAAAATGCTGGATAGATTTTTTCTTTAATTGTTTTTAAACTACCTTTAATATATCCATTATAACGATATGTATCTTTACCTTTTAAATAACGTTCATAATTATAAACACCTTTTCTAAGAGTTCCGTAAACAAATATTTTAACCATTAATGTGTTGCCCCACCTGTCACTTTTAAATCTTCATTAGTATCAACAATTGCTTCAATAGCAGCAGTTAAAGCAGCAACGATAGTATCTAAACTCATACTAGGTTGTCCTTTTTTGTCGATAACTTGTTGTGGTAAAAATGGGATATGAATAAATCCACTTCTTTTACCAGTATATTTAGTTTCTACTAAATGTCTTACTCCATAAAGTACGTGGTTACATACGAATGTACCTGCTGTATTTGAAACAGAAGCAGGGATATTTTTTGATTGAATACGTGCTACCATTGCTTTAATTGGTAAGTTGCTAAAATAGGCAGCAGGACCATCTGGATAAACTGGTTCATCAATAATTTGTTGACCAGCATTATCAGGAATACGACAGTCATCAATATTAATTCCAATTCTTTCTACAGTAATATCAGGACGACCACCAGCTTGACCAATTGATAAAATTACATCAGGGTCATATTTAGCGATTGCTTCATCAATTACTTCTAAAGATTTATGACAAACAGTAGGAATTTCTAATTTAATAACTTTGGCACCAGCAATTTCATCTGGTAATTTTTTAACTGATTCAATAGCAGGGTTAATTTTTTCCCCACCAAATGGATCAAAACCAGTAACTAATATTTTCATTTAAAATCACTCCTAAAACGCTAAAACTAACATTAAAATAATATGAATAACGATCATAAGTAAAGCTATTGGTAATTGTGATTTAATAACAGCCCATTTTTGATCCCTCGTCTCTAAAACGGCACATGGGACGATATTAAAGTTGGCGGCCATAGGTGTCATTAAAGTACCACAATAACCAGCTGTCATCCCTAATGCTGCAACTACAGAAGGGTCGCCACCTTGATTAATAACAAAAGGAATACCAATACCAATAGTAATAACTGTAAAGGCAGCAAATGCATTACCCATAATCATTGTAAAGATTACCATTCCTAAAACATAAACAACAACACCAATGAAGACATTTCCAGAAGGAACGACATTAGAAATAATTTTAGAAATGACATCTCCAACACCAGCAGCATTAAATACACTTCCTAATGCTCCTAATAATTGAGGTAATAAACATGAAGCTCCAACTTGCATTAATAATTTAGATGTATCACTACGAGTTTCTGATAATTTTGGTTTACAAATAGCAATTGCTAAAATTAATGCTACAACACAAGCAAGTCCAGTCATTACTGCACCATCTAAAGCAGTTACAGCACCACTAGAACTTCCAAAAGAGAATAATTTAATTGTAAAGAAATCACTTAATTTTAAGAAAAATGTTTCTGCTGTATCAGCGTTATATTGGATTAATGATAAGATTAATGCCATTACCCCAATAGAAACAGCAGGAATAAAGATTTTATTTCCGATTTTTTCACTTGATGCTTGACGGAATTCAGGAGTAGCTTCAACGAAAGCTCCCATACGAACTTGTTTAGTAGCTGTTAGACAACCCATAACAACTAAAATTGCACCAGTGACAACGTTTGGAATTATTTTACCAAACATGAATGTAATACCTAATAAAGCCCAAAATAAAGTTGTACCAACACGTGCTTCTTCATTTTTTGTGGCACGATATGCAGTATCAAAACTTACAAATGCACAAAGTACATAGAAAAATTCAGGAAGATATACACTTAAAAAATCTAACATTATTTTTTACCTCCTTTTTTAATTTTTCTATCAAATAAAAATACTTGAATAAATGTTAAAACAACTGAAATAATTGCAATATAGATTGATGAAGCAGCAATAGTTCCTAATGTTACTTCTGTAAATCCAGCAGTAGCCATTGTACCTTGCATTAAAACAACACCACTTGCTGCAGGGAAACAGTTTTGAGCAAAGAAGTTTCCATAGTTTTCTACAGCAGCTGATAAACCTTTAATTTTTTCTTCTTCATCATTATCAAATTTTTCACCTTTAACTTGTTCACCAGCAGCTTGAGCCATTGGTAAAACTAATGGACGTACGAATTGAACTACACCACCAATTCTGATATTTAAAGCAGATGCAATTGTACGAACAACGGAATAGATAGCAAGAACTTTTCCGGCAGATGCATTTTTAATTTTACCAATTAAATAAGCAGCTCTTTCTTTTAAACCATATCTTTCAATAATTGCGATAACAGGGAAAATAATTAAGAAAATTGACATCAATCGATTAGAAACAAAAGATGAACCTAAAATTTCCAAAATTTCAACAAAGCTCATTCCAGATATTAGGCCTGTTACAATCCCTGAAATAATTACTGTTGCAAGTACGTCTAATTTTAGAGCAAAACCGGCAACAATTATAACAATACCTATTAATGTTAAATATTCCATAATACTCTCCTTTCTAGTATTGCACACAATATTGTTATAATACATATTTTATATGAACGAAAAAATATACTTTTTCCATTCATATAAATATCATGAAAAAAATCATCTATTAGATGCATGATATGTATATTATTATGCAATAATGTATACAAATTCGATATTGTATACACAAAATTATATACTTTTTTTTAACATATTTCAATACACCTTAAAATCCTCTGATTAAATCAACGATTTTTTAAGAAAAGAAAGGAAAAAATCCTTTCTTGACAATAAATTGATATTTTAAAGATTCTTTAATTGCATTTAAAACTGCTAAAATCATTACATCAATATATATTTCAATTGATTAGATTAATAAAAAGTAATTTATGAATAATGGGTAAAATGTAAAAAAATGTTATTTAAATAATACTATTGACCGGTTGTTACAACCGGTCTTTATAATTTAATGTTAAAAAGAAGGTGTTGATAATGTAATGAAAAAATTGTTTTTATAACCTTAAATATTTGTGAGATATATTATTGTTTTTGATGTAGAGGGGGGAAAAAAGAAATGAATAGTGAGTTATCAAAACGAGAACTGTTTGAAACGGTTCCTGTAAAAAAACAAGTTGCGACATTGGCTGTACCGACAATAATTAGTCAGATCGTAACGATTATATATAATCTCGCTGATACTTTTTTTGTTGGTCAATTAAACAATCCATATATGGTTGCTGCAGTAACTGTAGTTTCACCATGGTTTAATTTATTAACAGCATTAGGAAATTTATTTGGAATTGATGGCAGCAGTCTTATTTCAAGGTTATTAGGAGAAAAACGAGACAATGAAGTAAAATACGTTTCTTCTTTAAGTATTTATGGTGGCATAATTATTACATTTATTTTTTCATTATTATCATTATTATTTCAAGGTCCATTGCTTAAAGTATTAGGAGCAAGTTCTAATAATATTCAATATGCTCAATCATATTTGTTTTGGACTGTAATTTTAGGTGGTATTCCAACAACATTGAGCATGACAATGGCTCATTTATTACGGGGTGAGGGTAAAGCTAAATTTGCTAGTATTGGGATGATGCTAGGAGGAATCTTAAACATTATTTTAGATCCATTATTTATCTTTGGCTTAGGACTAGGTTTTTCAGGTGCAGCAATAGCGACAGCAACTTCTAATTTAGTATCAACTTTATTTTTTATTTATATATTTTATCGTGTAAAAAAACAAACAACGATGTCTTTAAATATTTCTTATTTTAATACTAGTTATTTAAAACCGGTCTTATCGGTTGGAATTGCTTCAGCGTTAACTACGTTATTAGCAAATGTATCAAATATGGTAATTATTATGTATAGAAGAGTTTTAAAACAGATAAAGGTGTAAATCTATGAGGTTATTAGCTTCATGGATTTTTTTATGGTATTAGGATAGATCATTTTTATAAATTTAAGATAGCTTAATTAAAAACTTAAAAATCTTTATAAAGTATTAACATAATGCCGAAAATTTAATTTTAATTTTTACAATTTTCTTACAGAAAATCGGTATTTTTACAAAATTTCCAAATGATATACTTCTAGTGCTAGGAGGAAATATAACAAAATGAAAAACAAAATTTTAAAGGTAGGGATGTGTGCATTATTGGCTGCTAGTTTTTTAACTGGATGTGCTGAAGAAAGTACACAAACAGATGTAGATTTAAATTCAATGACAATTGAAGAAATTACTGAAAAAGCAAAAGAAGATGGAGAAATCAATTCAGTAGGTATGCCTGATACTTGGGCTAACTGGGTTGAAACTTGGACTGAAATTGAAGAACAGTATGGAATTAAACATTCAGATACTGATATGTCAAGTGCTGAAGAATTAGCTCTTTTTGCAAATGAGGCTAATGATGCAACAAAAGATATTGGTGATGTTGGCCAATCATTTGGACCAGTAGCTGAAGAACAAGGGGTAACATTACCATATAAAACATCTTATTGGGATTCTATTCCTGATTGGGCAAAAGATGATGATGGTGACTGGATTATTGGTTACTATGGAACAATTACATTTATAACTAATACTGATCTTGTAGAAAAAGCACCAACAAGCTGGCAAGATGTTTTAGAAGGGGACTATACATTAACTATCGGTGATGTTTCTGTTGCAACACAAGCACAAAGTGGATTGTTAAGTGCTGCAATCGCTTTTGGTGGTAGTGAAAGTGATATCCAGCCAGGATTAGATTTCTTTAAAACATTAGCAGAAGAGGGACGTTTAGACATGGGAGATACAAGCGTTGCTCGATTAGAAAAAGGTGAAATAGAAGTTGCTGTTCTTTGGGATTACAACTCTTTAGGATATCGTTCACAAATTATGCAAAATAATCCAAATGCTAATTTTGAAGTTTCTGTACCAACTGACGGAGCTATTCAAAGTGGATATTGTACAATTATTAATGCTTATACAAAAAGACCATATGCAGCAGCATTAGCAAGAGAATATATCTTATCAGATGAAGGACAAATCAATTTAGCTAAAGGATTTGCTCGTCCAATTCGTGATGATGTAGTATTACCAGATGATGTAAAATCTAATCTTTTACCAGATGATCAATATACAAACGCTCGTTTTATCGAAGACCAGGAAGCATGGGATCAGTCAGTTTCTGATTTAGCAACATCTTGGCAGGAAGAAGTGGTTGCTTATGCGCAATAAGACAGTATTTGTTTTATTAGATGGTTTACAAAGTGAATATGCAAAAGAACATTTAGGGTATTTAGAACATTTATGTGAAAAAAATAGGGCTGCAAAATATGAAGTACTAGGTGAATTACCTAGTTCTTCGCGCCCAATGTATGAAACTATATTTACTGGTGTACCAGTTTTTGAACATGGAATTACGAATAATGGGATATGTCGTCTTTCTAATCAAGAACATTTATTTAAACTATTAAAAAAGGCCAATAAAAAAAGCCTTGCTTTAGCATATTATTGGATCAGTGAATTATATTTATCAGCACCCTTTGATAAAGAAAAAGATGTCTATCATGAAGATGAATTATCTTGTATTGATCGAGGGTTCTTTTATTATGGTGATACTTTCCCAGATGATCACTTATATTCACTTTCTTCAAGTTTAATGGTAAAAGAAGATTATGATTTTGTCTTTGTTCATCCAATGGGGATTGATGATGCTGGACATAAATTTGGCGCTGGTTCTAAAGAATATTCAGGCGCTGTTATTCAAAACGATAAACTATTATCAACATATATTCCTATGTGGTTAGATCAAGGTTATAACGTGGTTGTTGGAGCTGATCATGGTATGAGTGAAAATGGATATCATGGTGGAAACAGTGATATGCAACGAAAAACTGCTCTTTATATTATCGCTGATGAAGTTGTTCCAGGGGTACATTCTAAAGAATTAACAACTATGGAATTTGCGCCATTATTATGTTGTTTGTTAGGAATTAAGCCAGGTGAAAAAATGAAGTCACTGGAGGTGGAATTTAAAAATGAAAAAAATCAAAAATAAAGTATATTTATTAGCATTATTACCATTTTTTATCATGGTTTTGCTATTTGAAATATTACCTTTGATTAATATTGTAATCGAAAGTTTTTCTAAAACTGGAGGTGGCGGTTTTACATTAGAGCATTTCACTAGAATTTTTTCTACTCGCTTGTATCAACAGTCTATCTATAACAGTTTGTGGATTTCAATTTTTTCAGCAGTCTGTGGAATTATAATTGCTTTTTTAGGGGCAAAAGCAGCTAATAGTGCAAGTACAAAAATTCGTAATATTTTTACAAGTATCTTAAATATTACTAGTAATTTTGCTGGGGTTCCATTGGCATTTGCGTTTATGATTTTATTAGGTAATGTGGGGATTTTAACTTTAATTGGAAAAAATTATGGTATTGATTTTTTAGCAAACTATGATTTATATACAATTAATGGTTTATTACTTACATATATTTATTTCCAGATTCCTTTAGGAACACTATTAATGCTTCCAGCTTTTAGTGGTTTGAAAAAAGAATGGAAAGAAGCAGTAGGTTTGTTAGGAGGAAATAGTTTCCATTATTGGTTTAAAGTAGCAATTCCTTCTTTATTCCCAAGTATTTTAGGAACATTTTCGGTATTATTTGCCAATTCATTGGCAGCATATGGTACAGCGTATGCCTTATTGAGTAATAATATTTCTCTTTTACCAATTCGTATATCACAACAATTTGTTGGTGAAGTTGTCCAAAACCAGGAATTTGGGTGCGCTTTATCACTTGTGATGATGGCTTTAATGGTTATTTCTGTTCTTATTACTAATAAGTTACAGAAAAGATCAGGAGGTGCAAAATGATAGTAAAAACACGTTTATGGGATGGTTTGATTTTATTAATTATTGCTTCATTTTTAATTATCCCATTAGCATTAACTTTCTTATATTCTGTTTTTACAGAATGGATGGATATTTTGCCAACCGGTTTTACACTAAGCTTTTATTCAGAGATTTTTTCAGATGGAGCATTTATTAATTCATTATTACGTTCGATCGTTATCTCTTTTGTACCAGTTTTAATTTGTACTATTGCAATACTTTTAGTTTTATATGTAATTACTTTATATATGCCTAAATTAGAAAAATATGTAGAAATTTTATGTAATATTCCTTATGCAATTCAAGGGGTTATTTTAGCTGTTGGGGTTATTTCGTTATATTCTGGTAGACCTGGATTTTTATCAAATCGTATTTTTCTATTAGTTGGAGCTTATTGTATTATTATTTTACCATATACATATAGAGGTCTAAAAAATACAATTGGTGCTTTGAATGTTAGATGTGTTATTGAAGCAGCCCAAGTATTAGGATGTTCTAAAATCCATGCCTTCTTTGCAATAGTTATTCCTCAAATGAAAAGAGGGATTATTTCTACAATGATGTTAGCTTTTACAATGTTGTTTGCTGATTTCGTTGTTGTTAATATGATTGCTGGAAGCGCATTTAGAACTGCGGGTATTTATTTGTATCAAACGATGTCTAAATCAGGACAATTATCAAGCGCAATCATTGTTATTTTATTTGTTACAACTTTGATTATTTCAACTTTAACACTGATTATTCAAAATAAAGCTGTCACAAAAAGGAGGAAAGCATAATGGCTTATATTGAATTTAAAGAAATTTGTAAAAGCTATGATGGTAAAAATCAAGTACTAAAAAGTATTAATTTAGATGTCGAAAAAGGTGAACTTGTTACTTTATTAGGTCCAAGTGGATGTGGTAAATCAACATTACTTCGTTCATTAGCTGGGTTAGAACAAATTAGTTCTGGTAGAATTATTTTAGATGGCGAAGATATTACTGATGTTCCAGTACAAAAGCGAGGAATTGGAATGGTTTTCCAACAATATTCTTTATTTCAAAATATGAATGTTGAAGATAATATTGCTTTTGGTTTAAAAATAGCAAAAATGGATAAAAAATTAATCCAGGAAAAAGTGAAAAATGCTATTGAAATGGTTGATTTAGTAGGAAAAGAAAAAAGCTATCCTAGTCAATTATCAGGGGGACAACAACAACGTGTTGCAATTGCTAGAGCTATTGTAATGGAACCAAAAGTATTATTATTAGATGAACCACTAAGTGCTATTGATGCTAAATTAAGACGTGAACTACAAGAAAAAATTAAAAGAGTTCAAAAAGAATTAAAAATTACAACAATTTTCGTTACTCATGACCAGGATGAAGCAATGATCATGTCTGATAAAATTCATTTAATGAATAATGGAGTTGTTGAACAAAGTGGTAATCCAGTACAATTATATACTCATCCAGTATCTAAATTTGCTGCTGAATTTATTGGTCATTATAATATTTTAGATAAAGATAAGCTAAAGACTCTTTTACCTTCAAAAGATTTCAATAATAATTTCTATGCTATTAGACCAGAAACAATTCATATTCAAACAGAACCAATTGAAGATAAAAACATGTATGTATTTGAAGCAATTGTCGATAATTATATTTCAAGGGGAAATGTTTTAAGATATACTTTACGCCATGAAGACGTATCATTTAAATCAGAAGTGCTTTTTAGAAGTTATACACTGTTTGATGAAGGTCAAAAAGTATATGTTGGTATTGAACCACATAATATTCTAGAAATTAGAGATTAAATGATAATATATACAGCTGTTTAATCAAAGATTAAACAGCCTTTTAATCTTTAATAGACAATAGAAAAATAATATAATTTAGTTATAATATATACAAATAAAACGATAGGAAGTGATAAGATGATAAAACAGAATTTACATACTCATTCTATTTATTGTGATGGTAAAGATACAATTGAAGCAATGGCTTTAGAAGCAATAAATAAAAGATTCAATGTATTAGGTTTTTCAGGACATGGGAATTGTCGTAATGTTGATGATTATTCTATGGATGAAAACAATACTAAAAAATATATTGAAGATGTATTAGCAGTTAAAGAAAAATATCAAGATCAGATTAATATTTTTCTAGGGGTTGAACAAGATGTATTAGGACAACGTTTTAAAAAACATGATCCTTATGATTATATAATTGGCAGTGTTCATTTTGTTAAGGCTGGGGATAAATATTTAGCGGTTGATTTTAGTAGCGATGTTACTAAGGAGATTGTTGAATATTATGGTAGTTTTTTAAACTATGCTAAAAGCTATTTTGAAGAAGTTAAAAAGATAGCTAATATGGATGAAGTTGATATTGTCGGTCATGTTGATTTATTAACTAAGTTTAATGAAAATGAAGAATTTATTAAATTTGATGACCCAGATTATTTAAAATTAGCATATAACTGTATAGATCAATTACTTGCAAAAAATAAAATATTTGAAGTTAATACAGGAGCTATTGCTCGTGGTCAAAGAAAAACACCATATCCTCATAAAACATTGCTTAAATACATTTATGATCATGGTGGAAAGATTTGTTTAAATAGTGATTGTCATAATAAAGAGATGTTAGATTGTTATTATCAAGAATCTCTTGAGTTAATACAAAGTTGTGGTTTTACTACAATGATAGAATTAACAAAAGATGGTTTTGTAGAAAGACCAGTTAGTGATTTTTTAAATATTTAAGATAATAGGGATTAAAAATAGTTGCTGTTATGAATTATTTTTAGTCCTTTTAATTTGTGAAATTTTATAAATAAAAATCTATTTTAAATAAAGTGTGATATAATAATTATAAATATTATATTTATTAATTTGAATTAATTAATACTTTTATTGTTATTAGAAGGGGATGATTTTATGGATGTATTTAGCTTTGCTAAAAAGATGTTGAAAAGGGAATTTAATAAATGTATTAGTTATTCAATTGTTTTACTGGTAGCTTTGATTATTAGTTTTATATTTACTGATTTTATTGATAATCCATTATTAATTGAAAATGATCCGGTTATTGGTGCGGGTACTTTTAGAGAAATGAGTATTCCGCTTTCTAAAGGATTACCATTTATTGTAATTGCATTATGCTGGGTTATGATTTTATATGCTAGTAATTACTATCTTAGCAGCCAAACCGATTCATTTGCATTGCTGTTAATTTCTGGTGGGAATATCATCGATGTTGCTAAATTTGTTTTGTGGCAGGTTGCAATCATGTTTATTGGTATTGTGCCTGTAGCCTTGCTTTTAGGAACCGGAATTTTAAAACTAATATATATGTTTATGTTTTCATATCTAGGAATAGATGTAGTTTATAAAATACCAATTACTACTTATATCAATGTGTTATTGTCATTAGTACCGATTTTAATGGCTATCTGTGTAGCAGTTGCGGGATTTTCACATCGTAATACTTTGCAGGTATTGTTAGGTAGAGCAGAAGCAAATAAAAAAGTGAAGATCAAGAAACATAATAAAAGTTCATTGATTTATATTGTCATCTATCTCTGGTCAATATCACTTGTTTTCTTCCAAAAACATCAGTTAACGGCATATATTTTTCCAGCAGCTGTTGGGGTAATAAGTATATATGGTTTATTTAAACGGACAATACCAAAAATTATCCAGATGTGGAAAAATAAAGGTGGATTAGAAAAAGAGCATCTATATATATCATTATCAAACTATGTTGTTTCTTTACAGGGGACAATTATATTTTTAATGTTAATGCTTGTTTTAGTATGTGGCCTGATACCAGTACTGATAAGTCAGGATAAAATTACAAATGAATATATTACAGGATTAATAAGCTATATAGTAATGGCGATATTAATTGTAGTAGGTATTGTCTATAAATTTATTGATAATATGATGATTAGAAAAAATGAGTTTGTCTGTTTAAACAGGATCGGTTATACCAAAAAAGAAATAAAAAAGATTATTCGTCAGGAAGTAATAATATATTATTGTACAATCATATTTTTACCATTGCCGTTAGTCTTATCAATTGGCACAAGGTATATAATGAATAATGATTTAACTGTTTTAAAGCTGATGATTTTAATTGCAATATATATCATACCGATCATACTATCGATATTTGTAACATATAATCTGTATTTAAAATTTATGATTAAAAAGGAGAATCAGGCAGTATGAAAAAAGTATTATTAGAAGCAAAAAATATAAGCAAGATATATGATCTTGATACTAAAAATCCTTTTACAGCAATGAAAGATATTTCATTAACAGTTTATGAGGGAGATTTTATATGTGTTATGGGACCTTCTGGTTCTGGGAAATCAACATTGATAAATAATATTTCTACAATCGATATTCCAACCAAAGGACAGGTATATATTGATGGCAATGAAATGAATAGTATGAGTGAAAAAGAGATAGGAAATTTTCGGTTTCAAAAATTAGGGTTCATTTTTCAAAATTACAGCCTGTTACAGTCTTTGACAATTTATGAAAATATTGCTGCTCCTTTATCATTACAAAAAAATAAAACACCAGATATGAAAAAGAAAGTAGAAGATATGGCCAAGCTATTAAATATCAGTAAATTACTTGATAAGTTTCCTGATGAATGTTCAGGAGGGGAAAAACAAAGAGCTGCAATCTGCAGAGCATTGGTTACTGATCCTAAGCTGATAATTGCCGATGAACCAACAGGGAATCTTGATAGCAAAAATTCTCATGAATTATTGCAGATATTAAGAAAAATGAATCAAGAGCAGTCAAAAACAATTGTAATGGTTACACATGATCCTCAAATTGCCTCATATTCATCAAAGTTAATATATATAACTGATGGAAAAATAGTTAAAGAGTTAGAAAAAAATAATATGAGTCAAAAAGAATATTTTTATGAAATAATCAATATAACTTCAAAAGATGCTCAGATGCTTTTTACTGATTAAAAAGATAAAATTTTGTATTAAAAATGTGGATTTAATTATCCACATTTTTAATAGCGGTTAAATAAAATAATTAATCTTTAAGTATTTTGTTTATTGTTATGATATGGTTTTGAGGATTGATTAAAGCATCTTCACAGTGACCTTTATTTTTTAAGAGTATTGTATTGGTATTAAGATAGTGTTTTTTTAAATATTTAGCAACTTTTTTAAATAATATTTCATTTATAGTAGAGCCATATAAATAATATATTTTAGTATTAGGAGTATCAATATCATTGCGTAATTTAAATTTTCCCACTTCTTTTATATAATTTATAATTGTTGTATTAGAAATATGATCTATTAGTTGTAAAAACAGATCAAGTTTATCGATTGTTATTATTGTATTAATAGCCTGATTTATTGTTTTTTCATCACGAATTTTAACTTTATGAGTAATTGATAAATACTGTTTTGTTAAAATATTTATTAATACTTTTCCAAAAGGAAGAAGCGGTGAACTTTCCAAAATCAGTTTTGTTATCTCAATATTCTGGTTTTGCCATATATAGCTAGCAACAATACCACCCATACTCATCCCATAAATTGCATATACTTTATTGCCATATTTAGTTATATAATAGCTTTCTAATTCTTTTACACATCTTTCAAATGAAATAAAATCTTCTTTATCATCAACATTGTGACCAGTTAATATTGGAACAATTAAACAATAATCTTTTTTATAAAAATCGATATAATCTTGCCATATCTGATACGGGCTTTCAAAACCATGAATTAGAATTATTTTGTCATTACTTGGATTACCATATTCTAAAATTTTCATTATTTTTTACCCTTGTTTAATTGAAACTATTCTAATCGCTGCTGCCATACCACCATCACCATATGAAGGACTTTCAATAAATTTTGTTGCTTCTTTGCTTAAAGATTGGTTAGTATTTATTGAATGAATTATTTCATTTTCCCAACCATTAAGTCTAGCCATCGATATTGACTCAATACCAAGTATTGCATCAGTAAGATGTTTTTGATAAGATTCAAAATGTTTTTCAATAATAAAATGCATTAATTCAAGCCTTTTTGACATACTTTTAATATTAAATGAAGCTGGAGCAGTACGATAATCAATTAATGCTTGTTCAACGATACCGATATTTGCTTCTGGTATACATTCAAGCATGCTTAAAAAGAATTCCCAGTCTTCAAATCCAGAACGCATCGATTCATCATAGCCACCACATTGTTGCCAAATATCACGGCGAAGAATATGAGTGGCAGGACAGCAATTTCGTGAAAGAAATGGGATTATATTACCGCCAGAAGGACAGACTGTTGCTTCGAGTGTACCAAATGTTTTCATCCATGATGATGCTGCGACCATTGATGGATCATTATGAAATAATTGACTAACTTGTTCAATATATGATGGTTCTAATTGATCATCGCCATCAAGCACTAAAACTAATGGTGCTTTTGTTTGGCTAATACCGGTATTTCTAGCAGCAGATACCCCTTGATTTGATTGTTTTATTATTAGTAATGGAATAGTTATATTAGGATCGGTATTTATATTATCTAAGATATTAAGTGATTGTTTATCGGTAGAACCATCATCAACAATAATAATTCTTTTAGGTGCGATAGTTTGTTTACACAATGATTGAACTGCTTCTAAAATCATTGAACCTTGATTAAAACTTGTGATAACGGCTTCGATATTTGTTTCCATGAAAATTTCCTCCTTTAATTTACCTAATTAAATTATCTTATTTTTATTGTTTCTTTACAATGTAAAAAATAATAATTTATAAAAAATGGTCGGTATAATAATAAAAAAGAGTTTTCAAAACGAAAACTCTTGTACATAGTTGTTTATAATACTAATTATTTTTCATTAAAAACTTGCATATAATTTGATTTTGTTCTTTTTCATCATCTACAACTAAAATATTAACCATACTAATCCCTCCGTTTATTTCGCTAGGATTATAACATAGGGTTGTTAAAAAAATGTTAAAGGATATTAATAAATTTAAATGATTAATATTATTTCAACACTTATTAAATACTAATTATTTATTCTATTACCAGGACATGGAGGTGATGAAGCATTGAAAGAGTAGTTGTTAAATTCACAGTAGCTAAAGGAATAGTATCGACTTTTATGTATAAGATATTAAAGCATCGCTATACTCATGTAGCTATTGGTTTAAATGAAAATGATTTTTATAGTTTTTGTTTTAAAGGTTTTTCCAAGGAAAAAAAACGATCAAAAATACCCCAAAATTGGCGTGATAATTATGCGTATTGTTATATAGATGTTGATAAACAGCAATATAACTTAATTAAACAAGAAATATATTTGATTTTAGAAAATGAAAGAGATTATAGATATTCAATTATTGAATTTATTGGGGCGTTTTTAAAAATACCGATTAGAATTAATAATCATTATTTTTGTTCTTATTTTGTTGCAGATGTTTTAAAAAATGCTGGTTATTCATTACAAAAAAATCAAATTTATATTTGCCAGATACTTTAGCTAAAGAGTTACAAGGTAATCAGTTTGTAGAATATACTGTGTAGATTTTTAATATTTTTTAAACAATTCTTTTAAAATAAACAAATATTTTATTTAAAGAGGAGGTAATTAAATGTTAATAAGAGTAGTTATTGTAGTAATTGTAACAATAGCGTTAATTGGTACTGGTTTGTTGGCTAGAAAAAAAGTTTAAAGATGGAGGAGCAAAGATGATTAAAAAAGTTGTAGCCATAGCAGCTGTAGTAGTAAGTGTTGCTGGAGCGGGTTTATTTATTAAATATAAAAATAAATATTAATGATGAATAATAAGGGATACTATGCATTAGTTTCTCTTTTATTTTATCTTTTGTAAAACTACACATTTATATAAATTCGTTGTAAAATAAGTATATATAACAAAGGAGGATGCGTTATGAATAATTTTAGTGAAGATTTAAGAAAGTTATTATTAGTAGGAATTGGTGCAGTTGCCATAACTGCTGAAAAGTCTAAAGAAGTTGTTGAAGATTTAGTTAAAAAAGGTGAATTAACGGTTGAACAAGGAAAAGTTTTAAATGAAGAACTTAAACATAATGTTGCTGAAAAACTTAGACAACCTGTAAGTGTAGAAACAGTTGAACAAGATTTACAAAAGATGGACGTAGATGACTTAGAAAAATTAAAACAAAAAATAGAAGAATTACAAAAATCAAAGAATGAATCAAAATAATAGTTTGAGTACTAAAAGGCGTCTAGCACAGATTCTGGCAATACTGAGAAAACATCATATAACAAAAGGAATTGATCCGGTAAAGTTTAGAATGATTTTAGAGGATCTGGGACCAACATTTGTTAAGATTGGTCAAATAATGGCTTCTCGACAAGATATGTTTTCTCAGCGTTATTGTCGAGAATTGGTGAAATTAAGAGATAATGTTGCTCCAATGAGTTTAGATGTAGTAAAGAGGGTCATTGAAAATGAATATCAAGAAGATCTAAAACAGGTTTTTATTGATTTTGATGTTAATCCTTTAGGAAGTGCTTCGATTGCTCAGGTTCATAAAGCAATATTAAAAGACGGACGTCAGATTGTAGTAAAAGTTCAACGTCCTGGTATTTATGAGATGATGGAAAGAGATATTTCTTTGATCCGTCGTGCAGTAAAGATTTTAAAGTTAAATGATGTTTTAGGTAGTGTTGTTGATTTAAATATCGTTTTAGATGAATTTTGGCATACTGCCAAAGAAGAAATGGATTTTTTAAATGAAGCCAGTTTTGCTAAAAGATTTGCACATTTTCATCAAGATATTAATTACATAGCAGTTCCAGAAATTATTGATGAGTATAGTACTAGTAAAGTACTTGTGATGGAATATATTGATGGTTATGAAATTGATGATCGAATCACATTAAAAGATGCAGGTTATGATTTAAAAGAAATTGCCGCAAAATTAGCAGAAAATTATATTAAACAAATTGTAGATGATGGTTTTTTTCATGCTGATCCTCATCCTGGTAATTTAAGAATCCGTGATGGAAAAATCGTTTGGATCGACTTTGGGATGATGGGTATTTTAAATCGCTGTGATAAAGATTTGTTGAAAGACGCAGTTTTAGCTATTGGGCAAAATGATACGCAAAAACTTGTTGATGTAATTTTGACATTAGGCAAGCATGATAATCGTATTGATTATGCTTTATTTTATGATAATATTGAAACATTTATGAAGCACTATGTAACAATGGACTTAACAGATATTAATCTAGGAGATGTGGTTCAGGAAATTTTTATGATTGCTCATAAACACCGCATTTCAATGCCAAAAGGTGTTAGCATGTTAGCACGAGGGTTGGTAACTATCGAAAGTACAGTAATGTTAGTAGATCCTCATATTAGCATTATTGAAATTGCTGCTAATCATGTTGCTAGTCATATGTCAAAAGAGTTTGATGCTAAAAAAGAATTAACAAACTCAGCTAAAAAGGTATATGATGCTAGTCAAAATATATTAAATCTTCCCGTTCAGCTTTCAGAAGTTATTCGAATGATAATGAAAGGAAGATTAAAGGTTAATTTAGATATTATGGAATCAAGCGTTCCTATGAAAGCGATAAATCATATGGTCAATAAATTAATTGTAGGAATTATCAGTGCTGGATTATTGATGGCAAGCAGTTTGCTTTGTACAACCCAAATGACTCCTAAAGTTTTTGGAATACCAGCTTTAGGTTTTATTGGCTTTATGACAGCGGTAGGATTAGGAATATGGCTATTATTTACTGTTTTAAAAGAAAGAAGAAAAAATAAATAATATTTGATTGCTATAAATTCTAACTAGAGTTTATAGCATTATTTATATGAATAATATGCGTGATTTTTGTATTTTATGCAGATTCTATTCAATATATATCTCTTTTCATTTATAATATAAGTAACAAAGATAATATTGATCCAATAAGATACATAATAATTTTGATTTCTATATGAGGGGAAAATCTTATAAAATCATTATCAATATGTATTAAATATTTCTAGTTAGTTTACTAAAGTATGAATAATAAATTGTGGGTGTTATTTTAAAGGTACATTAAGGGATATAATAGCTGTATCATTTATAGCATTTTAAATTAAATAAAATTAATCAAAACGTTGGACTGTAACAAAATATAATAATCAGGATATTATTAAAACATTTTATAGGTACAATAATAAAATAATTTTATAGCTAAAAGGAAATTTGTTGGATCAAACCTCAAATTTCCTTTTGCTTTTTATAGGGAGGGAGAAGAATGCGATTAGATAATATCAACAAAACATATCATAATAAATTAAATGATGTTCATGTTTTAAAAGATTTAAATTTTACTTTAAATACTGTTGGTTTGACATTTATTATCGGTAAAAGCGGCAGTGGTAAAACAACATTATTAAATATCTTAGCTGGACGTGATCATGATTATACCGGTACTATGATATTAGAGGGAAATGTTGAATATGTTGAACAGGAATATAATCTGATGGAAAGTCTAAGTGTTTTTGATAATCTGTTTATGCTGTGCAAAGATAAAGAAATGATAGACTTGAAATTAAAACAGTTTGGCTTGTTTGAACATAAGGATAAAAAAGTAAAGAAATTATCAACCGGTCAAAAGAAAAGAGTACAGGTGTTAAAGTGTCTGTTAAGTCAGCCGGATTTACTGATCTGTGATGAACCGACAGCCGCATTAGATGCAGCCAATAGTAAACTTGTCATGGAAGCATTAAAAGAAGCGGGGAAAAATATTCCAGTGTTAATAGTAAGTCATGACAAAGCTTTATGTAATCAGTATGCCAGTCGAATCTGTAAACTGGAAAACGGATATATAAGTGAAGATAAGATTATCAGTGAACAAAAAGAATATCATTTAAAACAGTCTAGAAAAATAAATCGACCAGTAAAAGAATATCTGTATCTGATTAAAAAGATGATAATCTCAAGACCGGGAGACAGTCTAATAAAAGCAGTGATAATGAGTCTATTGATATTTTCTTTATATGCCGGGATCAATTTTTTCAGTTCAGTATCAGGAAAGAGTGATGCCAAATATAAATGGACAACAGGAGAAAATCTGTTAATAACAATCGGTAATGAAGAAAATAAAAGCGATGAAAATAAAACGGCAGAATCTTATCAGGTTGTTGAACCAATATATTCCACATATGATTTTTATACCAAGCAGGATGTTCAAAATGTATTGAATGAAGTAGATGAGGTAATAGGATATCGAGCAGGATGGGATACAGGTATTTATGATTGGTCAATTTATCTACCTATGTATACATATGATGAAGCTAAGAAAGTATTAGAGACAGCAGATCCGAAACGACCAAGCACTCAAAAACTAGCAGCTAGTATAGAATTATTTGAAAGTGAAGGGGGACCTGAACATGAAATCCGTAACGAAAAAATATTTGTTTATTTTTATGGTTATAATGGTTTTAAAGATTGTGCAGGTTACTATCCGAATGATTTAATAGGTACTTCTATTTACTTTAATAATTTATTTTATCTAGATATGGTAGTTTATCAGATGAAAAATGATTATCAGTTTTCATTATTATATGGCAATCAGATGAAAAGCGATGATGAAATAATCATATCATTAACAGTAGCTGATGAGCTATTGTCAAATGAATCAGTATCCAGCTACGAAGATTTGATAGGAAAAGAATTAGACTTGGTTGATGGTTCATGGCATCCTTATGAATATTTTAAAACTCAAGACCCATTAAAAAAAGGAAATAATGAAGAAAGTTATTTTTCTTGCAAGATTGTCGGGATAACAGATTATAAAAATAATTATGAAAACCAGGTGTATCTAAGAAATGGTGTTTATGATAAATGGATCGAGGAAAATTATCAAATGAATCCGAAATATTTAGAATATCAATATGCTTATTATTTAATTGATCCAGAAAGCAATAGTGATGAAATAAGCAGTAAAATTGATGAAATATCAGCTAGTACAGACAGTCATTATGTAAGTTATGCAAGTAATGAAAAAAGCAGTCAGGAATATAATAATCCGATACTATACTGGGGAATCAGTATGATAATGATCATATTAGTAATAATGGTAATGATTGGTTATGAGATATTAAGTAATCGAAGATTGAAAAAAGAAGGACAGATAATCAAGGAAGCTGGATATAAAGCAAAGCGAATAACATTTATGATAGAAGGGATAAGTATAATAACAGGAGTAATAGTCTGGCTGATATTATTACAGCCACTGATTGAAAAGATCAATGAAATAGCATTCAGATATGAATATAGTGAAATACTGACATTTAATTTAAGTGACTTTGGAATCAGTATAATATTGGCGATTATTATAATGTTATTGATAAAGGGAATAAGCTATGAAATACGGATTAGAAGGAATTAAAAAGAGTTTTGGCAGACAAACAGTATTCGATGGACTTGATTTTGATTTTTCTAAGTGTGGATTGTATCTGATTAAAGGTGAAAGTGGTAGTGGTAAAACAACATTATTGAATATTATTGCTGGATATGAAGATTTTGATGGTGGTAAAAGAGTAATAGAGAAAGGAACTAAGATTGCTTATATTTTTCAAACTTATGAGCTGATTAATAATTTGACGGTAGCTGAAAATATTGATCTGTTTGAAAATCTTTATCATATAACTTTTGATAAAAAACAGGAGATTATCGAAATTTTAGGTTTACAAGATATTATGGATCATTATCCTGATGAATGTTCTGGTGGTCAAAAACAGCGTATTGGAATTGCTCGAGCCTTAATGATGGATCCAGAAATCATCATTTGTGATGAACCGACTGAATCTTTAGATATGGAAAATAAACAAAATGTAATGGAACTTTTAACGACGCTTGCAAAAGAAAAGATAGTTTTGTTAGCAAGTCATGAAACAGAACTGATTGAAAAATATCAACCAGCTGTTTATGAAATAATTGATAAAAAACTCCAAAGCAATGATGAAATAGACAATGAAGTAGTAGAAGCTAAAGATGTTTTGTTGCCTAAACCGGATCAAAAATATTTAAAAAAGATAATCAGAAAAATTCTGCATCACAGTTCGATAGTTCAGCTATTGATTATTCTGGTGATTGCTTTAACAGCTTTAGTTTCATTGCAAACCTATTTTACAATTTTTAAACCGATAGAATCATTAAAAATTTTAAACAGTTATGAAATATATATTGAAGTTACTAATGATGATGAAGAAAATCCGGTCAGGGTTCCTGGTGAAAGAATCGTTAAGTTTGATAATATTATTCTTGATGGACGTAAATATCGGATAAATGTAGTACCTATAGTTACCAACAATGAAGAATTAGAATTTTATGGTCAAAAGGAAATAAACGGTAATGAGATTATAATTAATCAAAATGTTGCTAAAGTCTTAATGGATAGTCAGGGCGTATCAAAAGAAAAATTGATTGGTCAGGAAATGAATTTAAGTTATAAAATTGATTTCTTTAGTAATGAAGATACTTTTGAGATTGCGGGAATTGTCTATGAAGATGATGTTCAAAATGTATTACAGGTATATTATTCAAATGATTATTTTAAACAGACTCGTAGTATTAGTGAAGATATGGATTATTATGTTTATCATAGTGATTCTAAAAACATCGAAAATGATTATTACCGGTTTTCAAAAAATACACAGTTAGAAACTACGAATTTATTTGTTGAAAATATGGAAAGAATTAATAATGAGATGGGAATTTTTGAATTAGTATTTAAAGCTGTAGTAATTGTAATTTTTACAACCTTGCTTATTTATACGATTTATTCTTTGAAAAAACAATGGCGACAAGTATCAGGGAATTTAGCGATTATAGCTAGTTGTTTAGTATTACTGTCAAAGATTAAAAGCAGTTATATAAAAGAAAAGTTCAAAGAGTTAATTATTATTGATATTGTTTTAATGGGTGAAAGTTTACTTTATTTATTGTTGATAGGAAATCGAGGAATTGAAATTAATGCTGGTGTTATTATAGTATTGAATATTATTTATCTGGTAATGCTTTTAATAAATATAAGAAGTATTAAAGATTATGAAATTGCTACGATCTTAAAAGATGATAAAGATAATTAAAAAAGAAATATAGTTTTTGATAAAGGGGATTTTTAGAAACATAGGTATCAACTTGAAATACCTATGTTTTTATTTTAAATAATAATTTATATTACTAAACATGTGATAAACTATAAGTTGAGTAAACTCAACTATCAGTCGGTGGAGTATAGAAAAGAGATTATGCTATCATAAAAGTTGTCAAAGGAGTGAATAGATAATGAAAAAACAAACTTTTGGAAATATAATTGTTTCATTACGTAAAGAAAAGGGAATGACACAGCTTGAGTTAGCTGAAAAAATGGGGGTTACTGATAAAGCGGTATCAAAATGGGAGCGGGATATCCCGACTTTCTAAAGATTCCGATAAATAAAAACATAAGACCAACTATCTTTGATGATAATTGGTCTTTTTTGATGTGAACTGATTAAAATGTCGGAATCTTT
>NZ_NFLA01000049.1:0-21248 GCF_002160675.1 Erysipelatoclostridium sp. An15 | reverse complement strand
GTCCAGACCGCCATGGTTCCGTAGCTCAGTCGGTAGAGCAGAGGACTGAAAATCCTCGTGTCGCTGGTTCGATTCCGGCCGGAACCACCATTTGACTTAACAACTGTAAGGTTGTTTTTTTATTATTTAAAATATAGATCTTAGAAGTAGTTTATATAAATTACTTCTTTTTTTATATAACAGTTGTTAATTGAGCTATTATTAGTTATTTATTAGATAATATCTTTATCAAAACAAACATAAATCATGTATACTATAATTGTTAAATTAATAATTTGTAGAAGGACAGATTTATATGATATTAGATACAGAAAATATTACCAAAGATAGTATCTTTTTAGATAAAGTTAATAACCTTGCAAAAGAGGCTTTTCCACCTGAAGAATATTTAGAACCAGCAAAAATTATCGAGATGGCAAAAGCAGATAATTTTGATTTTTTAGCATTAAAGGATAAAGATACTTTTGTTGGTTTTATGGTCGTTCTTACATATGAAGATTTAGCATATCTTTTCTTTTTAGCAATCGATTCATCTTGTCGTTCAAAAGGGTATAAAAGTCGTGCTATTAAAATTTTAAAAGAAAAATATCCATCAAAGAAACAAGTTGTTGATTTTGAAATGCTTGATAATTTAGCTGATAATAGTATTCAAAGAGAAAAAAGACGTAACTTTTATTTACATAATGGGTATAAAGAAACCGGACCTTTTCTATCATATCTTGGTGTAGATTATGAAGTGTTTTGTATGGATGATAATTTTGAACTAGAGGTTTTTAAAGCGATGATGAAGACAATTCAGGTTAAGGGTTTTGATTCTAAATATTTAAGTAAATCTGATAAGTTTAATGTATAGAAAATTATAATAAGCGTGTAATAAAATTATAAATACAGTTGGATTATTAAGGAAGAATTAACAAGTAATAGAGGCTGATTATTATAGTTATCATTTTACTTTTTATTTGTAATTCTTTTTTATATATAAATATTGTATTTCTATATGATTATGATATACTGATGACTAGATTTAATGAGGTGATTTAATGAAGTATAAAGAGTTTAGAATGTTAATATTCTCAATTATTTTTTTTCTAGCGGTTAGTGGAGCATGTGTATATTTTGCTTTAGATAATAATCGAACAAAAGTTATTATTGGTATTATTTTAGCTTTTACACTATTAATAATTTTAACAACTAAATATAATATGAAAATATTTAATGATTCAACATTGATTTATGAATTTAAAGGAATAGGTATCTTACCTGCATTAATTGAGTATAAAGATATTAAGGGTGTTACTTTGCTTGGAAAGCATAAATTGAAAATCAAACATCGTGGACAGTCAACGCTTTATATTTTAAATGCTGAGGCATTTTATGAAGAATTGATGGAAAATATTAACGAATATAAAAAAGGCGCTATTTAAGAAAGATAGCGCCTTATTAAATTAATAAATTCCTTGAGAAATCATTGCAGCAACAACTTTTTCGAATCCAGCGATATTAGCACCTTTTACTAAATCATATCCTAATCCATATTTTTCAGCAGCTGCTTTTGAGTTATCATGAATATTTTTCATGATTTCTTTTAATTTAGCATCAACTTCTTCTGCAGTCCAGCTATAACGCATTGAGTTTTGAGCCATTTCTAATGCAGATACAGCAACTCCACCAGCGTTAGCAGCTTTTGCAGGTCCTAAAGTTCCACCGTTATTAATGAAGTATTCCATTGCTTCAGGAGTTGTAGGCATATTAGCACCTTCAATAATATATTTAACACCATTAGCAACTAATTGTTTAGCTTCTTCTAATCCGATTTCATTTTGAGTAGCACATGGGAATGCCATATCTACTTTTAATCCCCAAGGTTTTTCACCTGGATGGAATTCGCAACCGAATTTTTCAGCATAATCTTTTAATTTAACATCATTTGATTCACGAATTTTACATAAGAAATCAATTTTTTCATCAGTAGTAATACCTTCTGGATCATAAACATATCCATCACGTCCAGAAATAGAAACTACTTTAGCACCTAATTCACGAGCTTTTAAACAAACTCCCCAAGCAACGTTTCCATATCCAGAACAAGCAATAGTTTTTCCTTCATAACTATCGTTGAAATGTTTTAATACTTCATTTCCATAGTAACAAGCACCAAATCCAGTTGCTTCTGGTCTAATTAAACTTCCTCCATATGGTAATGGTTTACCAGTTAAAACACCATTTTCGAATGCTCCACGGATACGACGATATTGTCCATACATATAACCGATTTCACGAGCACCTGTTCCGATATCTCCTGCAGGCACGTCAACATCTGGACCAATATGACGATATAATTCAGTCATAAAGCTTTGGCAGAAACGCATAATTTCGTTATCTGATTTACCTTGTGGATCAAAATCAGAACCACCTTTACCACCACCGATTGGTAATGTAGTAAGTGAGTTTTTGAAAATTTGTTCAAATCCTAAGAATTTAATAATACCTAAGTTAACACTTGGATGTAATCTTAAACCACCTTTATATGGTCCAATAGCACTTGAGAATTGAACACGATATCCACGGTTAACTTGAACTTGTCCATTATCATCCATCCAAGGAACTTTAAACATAATAGTTCTTTCTGGTTCAACTAATCTTTCTAAAATAGCTTGTTTTTCATATTCAGGATGAGCTTCGATTACTGGTCGTAAGCTTTCTAATACTTCTTCTACAGCTTGGATAAATTCAGGCTGATCAGCATTTTTTGTTTTAACTTCATCTAAAACTCTTGTAATATAATCCATTAAAATTGTCCTCCTTTTTTATCTAATCAATATAATACTATTAATCTAATAATAAATAAACATTTTAAGAAAAATATATTATAGATAGAAAAAATTATTAACATTGATATTAAAATACCGCATTTTTCAAAATAATATGATTATATCGGGAAATTTTTAAATCACAAATTCAAAATGTTATTGTATTTTATAATTTTAATAAAAATTTCTTTTCATTTATAACTTAATATGATAATATTGTATACAATAAGAGGTGATAAAAAATGAAAGCGATAAAAAATTTACAACAATTACATCACCACCATTGGATTACCTAGGGTTATATCTTTTATGATACAACCCATTTTGTGCTAAATATTTTTGGGTGTATCTAATGACAAAATGATTATAGCGAGTCATTAGTAAATGACTCGTTTTTTTGTAAATAAAGGGGGAAATAAAATGGAAGAGTTTAAATATTTAATACCAGAAGAAAGCATTGATGCGATTATTAGCAATGTTGGTAAGTTAAGAGAAATTGAAAATAATCTGCGTACTATCTTTGCTAAAAATAACTATCAAGAAGTATTGATGCCTTCTTTTGAATATGTTGATTTATATACAAAACTAGATTGTGGTTTTGATCAAGAAAAGATGTTTCAATATATTAATCATGAAGGAAAAAATGTGGCAATGCGCTGTGATTTTACTATTCCGTTAGCTCGTTTTTATTCAACAAATAACTTTAATAATGAAGTCGCTCGTTATTGTTATTTTGGCAAAGTGTATCGTAAAGAAATTATGCATAAAGGTCGCTCTAGTGAGTTTTTCCAAGGGGGCGTTGAGTTAATCAATAAACCAGGCATTGCTGGTGATAAAGAATGTTTGACGATGATTTTAGAGTCATTACCACATTTAGGATTAAATAATATATTACTAGAAATTGGTTCGGCTAAATTTTTTAATCGAATTTGTTATTTAGTGGGGGATAAAGCTGATAAATTAACTGAAATTTTAAAATATCGTAATATTAGTGCAATGAAACAGTTTGTAAGTGAAAATGATTTTTCGGATTCATTAAATCAATTATTATTAAAATTACCATTAGCTTTTGGGGATATAAACTTATTAAATAGTGCAATTTGTAATCTTAATGATCCAATATTATTAGAAGCTTTAAATAATTTAAAAGAATTATATGAGGTATTAGATTGTAATGATCAAATTATTTTTGATTTAGGAATGGTACCGGCAATGAAATATTATACTGGGTTAATGATTAAAGGTTACTGTGATAAAAGTGCCCAGCCGATTATTTCTGGTGGTCGTTATGATGATTTATTACCACGTTTTAATAAAAATGTTGGGGCAATTGGTTTTTGTTATCATATGAATCATATTTTAAAAGCATTGGATAAGGAGGGGGAATTCAATGATTAAGATTGCTATTACAAAAGGAAGAATTGAAAAGCAGGTTTGTAAGTTATTACAAGAAGCTAATTATGATATGGAGCCGGTATTTAATAAAGATCGCGAACTTTTAATTAAGACCAAAGATGGCATTGAAATGATTTTTGGTAAGGCTAATGATGTTGTAACATTTTTAGAGCATGGAATTGTTGATGTTGGTTTTGTAGGTAAAGATACTTTAGATGATAGTGATTTTGAAGATTACTATGAATTATTAGATTTAAAAATTGGTAAATGTTACTTTGCAGTTGCCGCCTATCCTGAATATCGAAATAGAAAATATGTCCGTAGAAAAAGAATTGCAAGTAAATATCCTAAAGTCGCTAAAAGTTATTTTGCTAAAAAACAAGAGGATGTTGAAATAATTAAACTAGAGGGTTCAGTAGAATTAGGACCAATCGTCGGAATTAGTGATGCGATAGTTGATATTGTGGAAACTGGATCAACTTTAAAGGCCAATGGATTAGAAGTAATTGAAAAAATTAGTGATATTTCGACTAGAATGATCGTAAATAAAGTAAGTTTAAAATTTAAAAAAGATGAAATTTTTGATTTAGTTAATAAATTAGAAGCAGTAACGGGGGAAGAAAAATGTTAAAAGTAATTGAATACAACGGTAATTTAGAAGCAGTTGCTTTAAAACTTGATAATCGAAAAGAAAATATTAGTAAAGAAGTTAATGATGCGGTAATGAAAATTATTGATGATATTAATAAGCGGGGGAATGAAGCATTATATGAATATTGTTTAAAGTTTGATGGTTATCAAATAAAAGATGAAGCAGATTTAATTGTTAGTGAAGCAGAAAAAGAAATTGCTTTAAAGCAAGTAGATGCTAATTATTTACGAATTCTAGAAAGAACAAAAGAACAGATAATTGAATTTCATAAAAATCAAATTGATAAGTCATGGTCTTTATTTAAAGAAAATGGAGTAATAATGGGGCAAATGGTTCGTCCTATCGAACGAGTTGCTTTATATGTTCCAGGGGGAACTGCTTGTTATCCATCAACGGTATTAATGAATGCTTTACCAGCTAAACTAGCTGGAGTTAAAGATTTAGTAATAATTACACCGGTAAAAGAAGATGGTAAAGTAAATCCAATTATTATAGCAGCTGCAAAAGTTTGTGGCATTGATACGATTTATAAATTTGGAGGAGCTCAAGGTATCGCAGCTATTGCTCATGGCACTCAAACAATAAAAAAAGCTGATAAGATAGTTGGACCAGGAAATATCTATGTTGCTACTGCTAAAAAGTTAAGTTATGGCTTAGTAGATATTGATATGGTAGCTGGACCTAGTGAAGTTTTAGTAATTGCTGATGAAAATGCTAATAGCAAATATATTGCTGCTGATTTAATTAGTCAGGCTGAACATGATAAATTAGCTAGTGCGATGTTAGTAACAACAAGTAAAAGTTTAGTTGATCAAGTTAATCAAGAATTAAAACGTCAGATTGCTTATCTATCACGAAAAGAAATTATTGAAGAATCTTTGGCTAATTATGGTGGGGCGATAATTGTTGATAATATTGATCAGGCTTTTGAAGTTTCTAATTATTTAGCACCTGAACACTTAGAAGTATTAGTTGATAATCCAGTAAATTGTCTTCCTAAAATTAAAAATGCCGGTTCTATCTTTTTAGGTGAATATTCACCAGAACCATTAGGAGACTATATGAGTGGAACTAATCATGTTTTACCTACTGGAGGAACCGCTAAATTTTATTCAGCTTTAGGAGTATACGATTTTGTCAAATATTCATCATATAGTTATTATCCTAAGGATGTTTTAGCTACTTTTAAAGATGATGTTATGGCATTTGCGAAAAGTGAAGGGTTAGATGGACACGCTAATTCAATTGCAGTGCGTTTTGAGGAGGATTACGATGAGAACTAGTAAAATAGAACGTAAAACTTTAGAAACATCTATTTACGTTGACTTAAATCTTGATGGAACTGGAAAAAGTGATATTGATACTGGAATAGGTTTTTTCGACCATATGCTTACATTATTAGCTTTTCATAGTAATTTTGATTTAACGGTTAAGTGCGATGGTGATTTAAAAGTTGATTGCCATCATACTATTGAGGATCTAGGAATTGTTTTAGGAACTTGTTTAAAAGAAGCATTGAATGATAAAAAAGGTATTAAACGATATGGATCTTTTACAATTCCAATGGATGAAACATTAGTAACTACTAATTTAGATATTAGTGGTCGACCTTATTTAGTATTTAATGTTAACTTGACTTGTGAAAGAATTGGAACTTTTGAAACAGAGATGGCAGTTGAATTTTTTAGAGCATTTGCATTTAATTCTTTAATAACTTTGCACATTAATCAACATTACGGTACCAATAATCATCATATTGTTGAGGCGGTTTTTAAAAGCTTAGGTAGAGCTTTAAAAGAAGCTGTTAGTATCGATGAAGCTAATAAAGATAAAATAGTATCTTCAAAAGGCGTTTTATAGGAGGAAAAGACCATGGTTGTTATTATAGATTATAATATTGGTAATTTAAGTAGTGTTATTTCAGCATTAAAAAGAGTTGGCATTGATGCTATTATTTCTCGTGATAAAAAAATAATTGAAAAAGCTAAGGCTATTGTTTTACCAGGAGTTGGTACTTTTCCAGTGGCAATGAATAATTTGAAAAAATATGATTTAATAGATGTTTTAACAAAACAAAAAGAAGCTGGAATACCAATTTTAGGAATATGTTTAGGGATGCAAATTTTATTTGAAAAAGGTTATGAAGTCCAAGAAACACCAGGACTAGGCTTTTTAAAAGGTGAAGTAGTGTATATGGATATTGATGAAAAAGTTCCTCATATGGGATGGAATCAATTACACTTTAATCAAAAACATCCGATTTTAAAATATATTCATGAAAATGATGATGTTTATTTTGTTCATTCATTTATGGCTAAATGTCCTGATGAAGAGTTAGTTGCTTACAGCGATTATGGCAGCACTAATATTACTGCAATTGCTTCAAAAGATAATGTAATTGGATGTCAATTTCATCCAGAAAAAAGTGGAATAGTTGGTAAAAAAATACTCTTAGCGTTTAAGGAGATGATCGAATGTTAATTATTCCAGCAATAGATTTAAAAGATGGACAAGCTGTAAGATTATATAAAGGTGATTATAATCAAAAAACTGTCTACAGTAAAAATCCTGAAGAATTAGCAATAACTTTTGAAAAAATGGGAGCTAAGATCCTTCATGTTGTTGATTTAGATGGAGCAAAAGATGGAAAGTGTGTTAATTTAGAAGCAATCAAGAAAATAAAACAAGCAACTAAAATGGCTATTGAATTAGGCGGTGGAATCAGAAATATGGATACAGTGGATTTGTATCTAGAAGAGATTGGTATTGACCGCGTTATTTTAGGAACTGCAGCAATAAATGATCCTGATTTTTTAAAAATGGCATTAAAGAAATATGGTTCAAAGAAAATTGTTGTTGGCGTTGATGTTAAAGATGGATATGTATCAACTTCAGGCTGGTTAGAAACAAGTAATGTGCCTTATTTGGATTTTATTTTAGAATTAGAAAAAATAGGAATTGAATACATTGTAGTTACAGATATTAGTAAAGATGGTACTTTACAAGGTCCTAATTTTAAAATGTATGAAAAAATTAAAGCGGCAAGCTCAATTAATTTTGTGGTTTCTGGTGGGGTAAAAGACATTGATAATATTGAAGAAACAGCTAAAAATAATTATTATGCTTGTATTGTAGGAAAGGCATATTATGAAGGAAAAGTTGATCTAAAGGAGGCTATTGCATGCTTACAAAAAGAATAATTCCTTGTTTAGATATTAAAAATGGCAAGGTTGTAAAAGGAGTAAATTTTGTTGGATTAAAAGATGTTGGTGATCCTATCGAACTTGCTAAACGTTACGACCAGCAATGTAGTGATGAAGTAGTATTTTTAGATATCACTGCTAGTTATGAACAGCGAGATATTATAAAAGATCTTATTGAACGTGGTGCTAAAGAACTTAGTATTCCACTTGCAGTAGGAGGCGGAATTAGAACTATTGATGATTTTAGGATGATTTTAGCTAGTGGGGCTGATAAAGTATCTGTTAATTCGGCAGCTATTGCTAATCCTGATTTAATTAAAGAAGCTGCTGATGAATTTGGGGTTCAATGTGTTGTCGTTGCTATTGATGCTAAAAAAAGAGCATCAGGAGGATACGATGTTTATGTTAAAGGTGGTCGTGAAAATACTGGAATTGATTTAATTGAATGGGTAAAAAAATGTCAGGAACTTGGAGCTGGTGAAATCTTATTAACTTCAATGGATGCTGATGGTACTAAAGCCGGATATGATATTGATATGATTAACGCTGTTTGTGATGTTGTTGATATCCCAGTTATCGCCAGTGGTGGTTGTGGCAGTATCCAGGATATTGTTGATGTTTTTAAAAAGACTAACTGCGATGCCGCTTTAGTTGCTTCGTTATTTCATTTCGGTGAAGCAACTGTTGAACAGGTTCGTCAAGAATTACGTAAAGAAGGAATTAATGTTAGGAGGGCAATTTAATGAAACCTGATTTTAAAAAGATGGAATTAATTCCAGCAATCGTACAAGATTATCAAACTAATCAAATACTAATGCTTGCCTATGTAAATGAGGAAGCTTATAATAAAATGCTTGAAACTAAGCAAACATATTTTTATTCACGTTCACGTAAACAATTGTGGCATAAAGGAGAAACATCAGGACATTTCCAAAATATAAAAGGAATGTATTTAGACTGTGATTTAGATACTTTATTGATTTTTGTTGAACAAATTGGGGTTGCTTGTCATACTGGGGCTTATTCATGTTTCTTTAATGAAATATTGCCTTTTGATAATACTAATATTTTTAGAAGTTTAGAAAAATTAATTGCTAATCGTAAACAAAATCCAGTTGAAAAATCTTATACTAACTATTTATTGGATCAAGGTGTTGATAAAATATGTAAAAAAGTTGGCGAAGAGGCAAGTGAAACAATTATTGCTGCTAAAAACAATGATAAAGATGAATTGATTGGTGAAATAAGTGATTTGTTTTATCATGTCTTTGTTTTAATGAATAATCAAGGTGTTTCTTTGGATGATGTTGAAAATAAATTGAAAGAACGGCACAAAATTACTGGAAATAAAAAAGAATTTCATACTCGAGGAGAGTATTAAAAGTTTTATTAATTGAATAATTATCCTAAATAGCCAAATTAAAATGGCTATTTTTAATTATATGGAAATTTCGTGTCAATACTACTAGAGTTTGTGGTATAATAACTATTATGTTTTAGGAGGAATTATTATGGAATTATACAACAAAGAAAATTTAAAAGTATTAAAGGATAGCTTGTTAGATGATAGTTATTATATGCCAAAAGGATTATTCCAAAGTAATAAAAATCTTCGTTTAGAAACTAAACTAGCATATGTTGCTATTCTTGATACTTTATTAAAAAAGGCAAATTTTAATCAAGATGGAATTGCTATGTTAAAACGTGACAATCCAATGATTATGGCAACGTTGGAAAAACTTGCTAATAAAGATGTTGATAAAGATAAAATGGAAAAGTATTTTGATGAATTATGTGAAGCTAATTTAATAGAAATTAATAAACAAGATATTTTTGTATATCAAGTTGATTAGTGATGATAAACTATTTAGCTAAAAAATTCATTAATAATTATCAAAATTATGATAATAATAAGGTAAGAGAACAGTATGGGACACTTTGTTCACTAGTTTCTATTGGTTGTAATATAATTCTGGTACTGTTTAAACTTACAATGGGTGGCATTACTAATAGTATTGCCATAATCGCAGATGGATTAAACAATCTATCTGATGTTGGTAGTAATTTAGCTTCACTATTTGGCTTTAAATTAGCAAATAAACATCCTGATGCCGAACATCCTTATGGTCATGGTCGTATTGAATATGTCGCTGGATTAATTATTGCTTTTTTAATTTTATTAGTTGGTTTTCAGTCTTTAAGAGATTCTGTTTTAAAGATCTTTAATCCTGAAAAAGTTGTTTTTACTTATATAGCGGCAATAATATTGGTTGTTTCAATTTTTATTAAATTATACATGGCACATTTTAATAAAATTGTAGCTGGTAAAATAAATTCAACAACTTTACAAGCAGCAAGCCAGGATAGTTTAAATGATTGTTTGACAACGGCAGCTTCTTTAATTGCACTTATTGCTTCAATTTATACTGATTTACCAATTGATGGTATTATTGGTTCACTTGTATCAATTATTGTTTTGAAATCAGGAATTGAGATTTTCAAAGATACTGTTAATCCATTATTAGGAATGGCTCCAGATAAAGAATTAGTAAAAGAGATTGCAGATTATATTTTATCTTATCCTGAAGTTTTAGGAATACATGATTTGATGATGCATGATTATGGACCAGGAAGAAGATTTTTAACTTTACATGCTGAAGTTAATTGCAATGATGATATTATGGCTGTTCATGATGCAATGGACATTATTGAACGAGCAATTCTAGATAAATATCATATTTTAACTACTATTCATATGGATCCAATCGATTCAAATGATGCGTTGACCAATGAATTAAAAGAAATGGTTGCAACGATAGTTAAAGATATTAATCAAGAATATAGTATTCACGATTTTAGAGTAGTAACTGGTCCAACACATACTAACTTAATTTTTGATGTTTTATTACCAATAGATGATCAAGTTGATCATAAATCACTAAAAAAAGAAATTGATCAAAAAATTAAGAATATTAATGAAAATTATTTTACAGTTATGCAAATAGAACATAGCTATATTTAAAAGAGCAGTTCATTTCGAACCGCTCTTTTTTATGCTCTGAAAACTACTTCTTCTTTTTCATACATCATTTTAGCACCAACCATTGCAATTATTACATAGGCAACTGACCAGGCAAAAGTGATATATAAATGAGTGTAATTTAATTGATTAAAGATAATTTCTTTGATAACAATTACTACATTTAAAATTGGAATATTCATCATCGCTGTAGAAACACTGCTTGGTTCTGTATACATTGTAATAACAGATAATAGTACCGGAATCAAAGTTACTGGTGTTAAATATGTATTAGCTTCTTTAATTGATCTAGCATAAGTTGAAACTAATAGCATAACTGCTGATATAAATAAAACGTATAAAATTGCTAATACTGCAATTAATAACATGCTTTGTATTGATATATTGATAGTTAATGGCATTGTTTCACTTAATCCAAATTTAAATGCCAACAATAATCCTACACCAGAGAAAATTGAGGTAATTGTTCCAAAAGTTGCCGTAACAATCAATTTTGCAATTAAAATTGAACTTCTAGAAACCCCAGTAGAAAGAAGTGGTTCTAATGTACCACGTTCTTTTTCACCAGCACCTAAATCAGTTGCAATAGGTGTAATTCCTGAACCTGAATAACCAATAATCATCATAGGAATTAACATTCCTAACATCATTAAAGACACACCATCACTTTCTTGATCTTTTGCATGTTCTTGATAATTGAAAGGCTGCAATAATGTACTTGATAAATTATTAGCTTCTAAATAACTAGCTAAGTAATTATTTTGATAATTACTAAAGATTGTTTGGACTGAGCTAATTGCTGTTAATGCTCGTTGTGATGTCGTATCATAGTATAAATCAATCGTTGGAATTTTATTTTCAAGTAATGCTTGATTGATACCATTAGCACTGATATAGGCTGTTATTTCACCTTCATATGCAGCATTAATAGGGTCATCACTTTTTACTAGTTCATATATACCAGCATTTTCAAATAATTGGACGATTTGTGGTTCGTCACAGTCGAGTACAATTTTATAACGATTATCTTCACTTGGTGCAGCCATATCTGATACTGATGAAAAGATAAAAGTAAATAATAAAGGCATAATTATGATCGGAATAACAAAAGTCATCAAAAGTGTTTTACGATCTCTTAAAATATCTTTAAATTCTTTTTTTACAATCGTCATTATATTATTCATAGTTATTTCCTCCAATGCATTCAATAAATAAATCTTCAAGAGTATCTTTTTGATAATCTTTTTTTAATTGTTCAATTGTTCCACTGGCAACAACCTTACCTTTATGAATAATAATAATACGATCACATAGTTTTTCTGTTTCGTACATATTGTGGCTAGAAAATACAATTGCCTTATTTTCTGACTTACATTTTAAAATAAAGTCGTGAATCAATTTACTAGATAGTACATCAAGACCGGTAGTTGGTTCATCAAAAAGCATTACATCAGGACGATGAACTATACTTCTAGCTAAAGAAACTTTTTGTTTCATACCACGACTATACTTACCAACAGGACGGTCAATATAGTCGCTCATTTCTAAATCACTAGCTATTTGTTCAACTGCTTCTTTAGCTTCTTGATCACTCATTCCATTTAGTTTTGCAAAATAAGTCATGTTTTCACGTCCGGTTAGTCGATCATATAAAGCAACATCGCCACCGAATAAGATTCCAATATGGCCCCTGATTTTATCAGGATGATCAATAATGTTAAATTCATTAATACTTGCTGTTCCACTAGTTGGTTTTAACATTGTGGCAATCATCCTTAATGTTGTAGTTTTACCGGCACCGTTTTCTCCAAGTAAACCAACAATTTCACCCGGATTTACTTCAAAAGAAACGTTTTCTACGGCTGTAATTTTTTTAAATTTTTTGGTCAGATTTTCAACCTTCAACATAGAATTCCCCTCCATATAGTCTTTTGATAACATAATTATATAACTTTTTAATTTTATAAGCGATAAATTAAATCTTATAAGTTATCAAATTAAGAATATTTAAGATTTAATATTTTATTGATTTTCTTCAAATAGAAAAACTTCTTCAATTGTAAGATTAAAAAATTTGGCTATTTTATATGCTAACAAAAGAGATGCTGTATATTTGCCTACCTCAATTGAGGTAATAGTCTGTCGGGTTACCCCGACAGACCTAGCTAGTGCCTCTTGTGAAATATTTTGTTGTTTACGTAGTTCTTTAACTCTGTTTTTCAATATTATCACCTGCTTTGCAAAGCTCGCTTTACATTTTTAGTATAGTTTACTTTGCATTGAAAGTCAATAACCACAAATTATTTTGGATATTTAATCGCATTTTTTTCTAATTTATTTTCAATAATTGTTTTAATATCAAGATTTAATGAGTAAGCTAATTGAAAACAATAAATTAATACATCAGCTAATTCATCGCTGACATTATCAATATTTAAATTACTATCCCATTGAATACATTCAAGTAATTCACTAGCTTCAATAACTATACTTTTGATTAGACTATCAGGATAATCTAATTGATCCCAATTTCTCTCCTTAACAAATTTAATGATTTTATTTTCTAATTCTTCCATTTTATTTCCCTTCCTTTGTATTAATTATATCTATAATATATCAGGTTTCAATAAATCATAGCAAAAAAGTAGGAAATATTTTAAAAATCACTTGACTTTCATAGATGATTTAGCTAATATATTGCCAACGACGTTGAAAAGAAGAGTAGTTTATATTAGCTTGATAGAGAGTTCTTGGCTGGTGGAAAAGAATAAGCGAGGATAAATGAAGATGGTCTTGGAGTCTTATAGGCGATATTTAGTCTATAACGGGAGCGCCCGTTATTGCGCTAGAGTATGATGGTACTCGATGAGGTTATTATTGTAAGATAATAATAAATTAAGGTGGTAACACGGGTGATGCTCGTCCTTAGATAGGACGGGTTTTTTTATTTTTTAGGAGGGTAAAATGATTGAAATAAAAAATGTAAGTAAAACTTTTAATTTAAAAAACAAAAGTGTTCAAGCTGTTAATGATGTTTCATTGACGATTGATACAGGTGATATTTATGGCATTATTGGTTTTAGCGGGGCAGGGAAATCAACATTGTTAAGGATGATTAATCAATTAGAAGTACAAGATGAAGGTGAAATTTTAATTGATGGTCAAGATATAAAAAAACTTTCAAAACAAGAGTTAAGAAAATTACGAACTAAAATTGGAATGATTTTTCAGCATTTTAATTTACTATGGTCAAAGACTGTTAGTCAAAATATTGAATTAGCTTTACAAATAGCAGGGCATAAAAATAAATTGACACGACAACAAAAAGTTCAGGAGTTAATATCTTTAGTTGGTTTAATTGGAAGAGAAAATGCTTATCCTAGTGAATTGTCAGGTGGTCAAAAACAACGTGTGGCAATAGCTAGAGCGCTAGCTAATGATCCTAAAGTGTTGTTATGTGATGAGGCAACAAGTGCTTTAGATCCACAAACGACAAGTGCGATTTTGGATTTATTATTAAAAATAAATCGAGAGTTAAATATTACGATTATAATGATCAGTCATCAAATGGAAGTTGTACAAAAGATTTGTAATCAAATTGCTATTATGGCTGATGGCAGAGTAATTGAACAAGGTTTGGTAGAAGATATTTTTAGAAATCCTAAACATGAGATTACTAAAAGTTTTATATATAAAAGTAATGGTGATTTTGATGAAAAGATGTTAAAAGAAATTTACTCGAAGGGACAATTGATTAAAGTAACATTTAATGATCAGGTTAGTCGTTTACCTATTTTGACTAAAGTAATTCGAAACTGTGATGCTGATTTGAATGTTATTGAAGCTAATTTAAGCAATACTCTTTCTAGTTCTTTTGGGGTGATGGTTCTTGAAGTAATCGGTGATTATAAAGAAGTAGTAGATTTATTTATTCAATATAAAGCACAGGTGGAGGTAATATAATGCAAGCTTTTTTAGAAAATATTGATTTTAATCAAATGTTCGAAGCATTAATGGAAACATTATTTATGACTGGGGTTTCATTAATTGTTGCAGTTATTATTGGTTTGATTTTAGGAATTTTAATTTATTTGACCCAGGATGATGGTTTATATCCACATTTATTTGTTAATAAAATTTTAAATTGGATAGTTAATATATTACGAGCAATACCATTTATTATTTTATTAATTTTATTGATTCCTTTTACAAAAGCATTAGTTGGGACGATGTTAGGGGCCAAAGCAGCTTTACCATCATTAATTTTATCTAGTGCACCATTTTATGGAAGAATGGTTATGATTGCTTTAAATGAAGTTGATAAAGGGACTATTGAAGCTAGTAAAGCAATGGGAGCTACTAATTTACAAATTGTTATGAAAATTTTAATTCCAGAAGCTAAACCCGCATTGATTTCTTCAATTTCAGTGATGGGAATTTCACTAGTTGGTTATACAGCGATGGCTGGAGCAATTGGTGCAGGCGGGCTTGGTAATTTAGCTTATTTATATGGTTTTGTAAGACAAAATAATTATGTAACATACATGGCTACGGCATTAATTTTGGTTATTGTTTTTATTATTCAATTTGCTGGTGATTATGTGGTTAGAAAAATAGATAGAAGATAGGAGAAAAAAGATGAAAAAGATAATGTTAGTAATTTGTTTATTTTTAGGTTTTAGTTTGACGGGATGTCAAAGTAGTGATGATGCTAATACTTTAACAGTTGCTGCTACTTCTAAACCTCATGGGGACATTTTAGAAGAAGCTAAAGACATTTTAAAGAAAGATTATGATATTGATTTAAAAATTGAAATTCTAGATGATTATTATATTTTTAATAGGTCATTAGATAATGGTGATGTAGATGCCAATTATTTTCAGCACTTACCTTTTTTTGAAGATGATGTAGAAAAAAATGGTTATGATATTGTTAATGCTGGTGGTATTCATATTGAACCGTTTGGTTTTTATTCTAAGAAAATTGATGATATTAGCGAGTTAAAGAAAAATGATGTAGTTATTATTTCTAATTCAGTTGCTGATCATGGTCGTATTTTATCAATATTAGATACAGCAGGAATTATAGAGTTGGATGATAATGTAAAAATTCAAGAAGCAACGATTGAAGATATTGTGGCAAATCCACTAAATTTAAAATTTGAAGAAATTAAACCGGAAATGTTAACGACTGCTTATCAAAATAATGAAGGGGCTATGGTTGCAATCAATGGAAATTATGCAATTGATGCTAATTTAAATCCAACTAAAGATGCGCTTCTTTTAGAAAGTGCCAACGAAAACAATCCTTATGTAAATATCATTGCTTGTAAAGATGAAAATGATGAAAGAGTAAAAGCATTAGTTGCTGTTTTAAAATCAGATCAAATTAAAAAATTTATCAATGATACATATCAAGATGGTTCTGTTATTCCGGTAGTATAGTTATTAAGGTAGAAATTTCTACCTTTTTTATTTGCTAGTTGTTTTTATGATATCGATATTTTATAATTCTATATGGAATCGAGGAAATTATGGAAATAAGTTTTTTTGAAAAAATAGTCAAAATACTAAATTTAGGTCAGTTAACATCTTCACCTCAAAAATTAACAGGTGGTTTGACCCATCAAATGTATGCAATAACAACTGACAAAAATAAATATGCCATTAAGATATTAAACCCAGAAATTATGAAAAGACCAATAGCTATGTCTAATTTCAACCGGGCTCAACAATTAGAATTGATTTTACAAGAACATGGATTGCCAATTATTTCGACATTAATTTTTAATCAAAAGAAAATGCAAAAAATAGATGATATTTATTTCTATGTTTATGATTATTATCAAGGAAAAAGTTTAAAACAGGAACAAATTGATAAGGTTCATTGTCAAAAAATAAGCAGTTTATTAGCAAAGATTCATCAAATTGAAATAAAAAAGCAAAGATATTTAAAAGAACCCGTAAATATTGATTGGAATTATTATTTAAGAAAAATAGAACATCAAGAAATTTATGACTTATTAGAAAAAAATGTTTTATTACTTGATGAATTATTAAAAAAAGCTAATCAGGCAATTGATAAAATTCCTCCTGTTTTAACAATTTGTCATCGTGATATGGACAGTAAAAATGTTTTATGGCTAGATGATGAATGTCGTATTATCGATTTAGAATGTCTAGATTATGATAGTCCATTTTTAGAGGTCTATGAATTGGCATTAAGTTATAGTGGTTATCAAGAGGGCAAGATTGATTATGAATTATTTAAAGCTTTTATGTTATCTTATTTTGAAAATGGTGGGTTTAAGATTTTAAACTGGCAAGATATACATGATTGTAATTTAGGAATGTTTGAATGGTTAGTTTTTAATTTAAATCGATTAATAACTAATGATGATGTTGATATTGCATTTGAACAAGTTATTTTGACTATTAAGCAAATTAGATATTATAATGAGATAAAAGATAAATTAATGGAAATAATTAAAGAAATTTAGGAGGAAAAAATGAAACGTAAATTTTTCTTTTTTGATATTGATGGAACTTTAGCTGTAGGACAACCAGGAAAACAATATATTCCTGATTCAACTAAAGAAGCAATTGAAAAATTAAAACAAGCTGGTCACTTTGTCGCTATTGCTACTGGACGTAGCTATGCAATGGCTGTTGATCATATGAAAGAATTAGGCTTTAAAAATATGGTAAGTGATGGTGGCAATGGGATTACTATTGATGAAAAATTAATTGAAATCAAACCATTAGATTATCAAAAATGTTTGAATTTAATTGATGAGTGTATCGAACAAAATTATATATGGGCTTTTTCGCCTGATAACACTCAAAGAAGATTAGCGCCTGATAATCGTTTTTATGATTTTACTCATGATATTTATATGAAAACTGAAGTGCAAGAAGGTTTGAATCCAAGAAATTTTGATCAGATTTATAAAGTATATGTTGCTTGTTTTGCGCCTGAAGAAGAAAAATTAGAAAGTTTAAAACAATTACCATGGTGTCGGTTTCACAAAGAGTATATTTTTGTAGAACCTGGAGATAAATCAGTAGGAATTAAAGCTATGGTTGATTATTTTAATGGTGATTATAGTGATGTTGTTGTTTTTGGTGATGAAAAAAATGATTTGAGTATGTTTCAAGATGAATGGACTAGCATTGCTATGGGAAATGCTATTGATGAGTTGAAAGCTAAAGCTACTTATGTAACTGATGCTTGTGATCAAGATGGAATTTATAATGCTTGTAAACATTTTAAATGGATTGATTAACAATGAGTAATAGTCGTTTATTTGAAATTTTATATTATCTTTTAGAACATAAACAAACAACGGCTGATACATTAGCAAACTATTTTGAAGTTTCTAAGCGAACAATATATCGTGATATTCAACGATTAATGATGATGAATTTTCCTATTTATTGTAAAAATGGTTATGATGGTGGTATATATATTGATAATGATTTTGTTTTAGACCGGACATTTTTTACTGATGATGAAAGAATAGAGATTTTAGCAGCATTACAGGAATTTGATTATCTAAAAGGAGAAAATAGCCAGTTAATTAATAAGATGGCAGCTATCTTTAATTTAAATGTTATTGATTGGATTGAAGTAGATTTAAACTCATGGTATCAAAATAATGATTTGAATAAGAAATTTAATGATTTAAAAAGAGCGATTATAACTAATCATGAAATTGTAATTAATTATATTAATTCTAGTGGTCAAAAGTCTAATCGGGTAGTATGGCCGTATAAATTATTTTTTAAAAGTGGTACCTGGTATTTATTAGCTTACTGTTTAAATAAAAAAGAAAATCGTATTTTTAGATTGTCTCGAATTCTTAAACTGGAGATTACAGATAAAACTTTTGCTTATAAAAATATTGATTTAAGTAAATATAAAAATAATTTAATTACTGATACTAAAAAGGAAATAGAAGTGACTTTACAATTTGATCATCAAATTGCAAGTGTAGTTTATGATGAATTTAATCACAGTGATATAATAGAAAAGCAAAATGGTGATCTTGTTGTCACAATGAAAGTGTCTAATACATATTGGTTAATGAGTTTTATTTTATCTTTTGGCTCTAAAATAAAAATATTAAAACCAGATTTTTTAAAAGAACAATTAATAACAGAGATGAAGAAAATGATGGAAATATATCAATGAACCTGACAGAGGATGTCAGGTTTGTTTTGTTATAATATTAGTGAAAATAAAATTATTTAAAGGAGCAATTAAGATGAAAAAATTAGATTATAAAAAAGAATATCGAGATTTATATTTACCAAAAAGAAAGCCGATGCTTATTGATGTTCCTAAGATAAGTTATGTTACTGTCGATGGAAAAGGCAATCCTAATAACAGTGTCGAATATCAAGAAGCGCTTGAATTATTATATGGTATTTCGTTTACAATAAAAATGTCAAAGATGACAGAAGATAAAATACCGGGATATTTTGAATATGTTGTTCCACCATTAGAAGGATTATGGTGGTGTGAAGATGGAACAATAAATATGCAAAATATTGATAAGGATCAATTTTGTTGGAAATCAATGATTCGTTTACCAGAGTTTGTCGATGAAAAAGTATTTAATCATGCTAAAAAATTGTTAAAAAATAAAAAGCCAGCAATAAACATTGATAAAGTAAAATATGAGGTAATAAAAGAAGGAAAATGTGTTCAAATTATGCATATAGGCAGTTATGATGAAGAACAAGTGTCAATTGATAAAATAGATGCTTTTTTAAAAGCAAATAATTTAAAAGTTGATTTTAATGAACAACGAAAACATCATGAAATATATTTGAGTGATCCGCGTCGTTGTAAAAAAGAAAACTTAAAGACAGTAATTCGAATACCAGTGAAATAATCTAATTATTTACTAATTAAAAAACCAGTGTTAAACTAATAATGTTTAATGGAGGGATAAAATGAAGATTGCAGTATATAATTATCGTGAATTTGATGAGGGAGCATATTTTGAAAAATTTTCTAAAATTTATAATGTAGAGATTGTCAGAATCGATGATGCGCCTGATTTACAAAATGCTAATTTAGCTAAAGGTTGCTTTGGTGTTAGTGTAATTACAACAGCAATAACAAAAGATATTATTCAAACATGGTCTCATCTTGGGATAAAACATATTTCAACTAGAACAATTGGTTACGATCATATTGATCTTGAATCTGCAAAAGATTTAGGAATGACTGTTAGTAATGTTACATATTCAACAGCTAGTGTTGCTAATTATACCGTTATGTTGATTTTAATGGCTCTTAGAAAAATGAAAATGGTTATGCGACGTGCTGTTGGATTTGACTATTCTTTGGAAAATAGTATAGGAATGGAATTAGAAAATAAAACTGTTGGTGTTGTTGGAACTGGAGCTATTGGACAAAAAGTAATTCAGAATTTAAGTGGTTTTGGTTGTAAAATAATTGCTACTGATCCATTTATAAAAAAAGAAGTTACTAAATATGCTCAATATGTATCGTTAGAAAAACTAATCAAAGAAAGTGATATCATTACATTTCATGTACCTGCTTTAAAAGATACATATCATATTGTTCGTCAAGAAACAATTGATCAAATGAAAGATGGTGTAATCTTAGTTAATACTGCGCGTGGCAGCGTGATAAATACAACTGATTTAATAAAAAATTTAGAGAATGGAAAAATAGGTGCTTGTGCTTTAGATGTAATTGAAAATGAATTAGGTTTATATTATCAAGATTATAAATATCAAGTAATTGGAAATCATGAATTATCAATTTTAAGAGATATGCCTAATGTTTTATTAACGCCACATTTAGCTTTTTATACAGAACAAGCAGTTAGTGATATGGTGGAGAATTCAATTGCTAGTATTGTTGCTAGTTTCAATGGTGAAGAAAATAAATTTAAAATTTGCTAAAAGAGAATTAAATATTATATTTTGCTCAAACTAAATTGGGTGATATAAATGAGACAACAAAATAATTTAAATAAAGAAAAAAAATCTGCTTACGATAACCAATGGGTTAGTAATCAAAAAAGTTATTCTGATAAACACTCTCATCATGAAAAAACAAACGGAAAGTAATTGCCAAAAGAAACTGATTTTTCAGTTTCTTTTTT
>NZ_NFLA01000048.1:0-21399 GCF_002160675.1 Erysipelatoclostridium sp. An15 | reverse complement strand
TATCATCAAGAAATCTAACAACTCACCTCAAACAGAATAGCCTTTCATTTGGGGAAAGGGGCATTATGCACTTTTTTGGTAAAATCCATATTTCCATTTCTATTTTTTATTCAGATTAATTCACCTAGCCTTAAATTAATAATACCATAGATATGATTAATTACGATAAAATTATTAGTTTAATCAAAATAAGTTCAAATTTATAATAAGATAAATTTACCTAGGTGATAATATCTATGGGTAATTATTAACAGTAGTCAAAAAAAGTCATTATTGTTATTCATGATTTTAAAGAAACTGAAGTTGTTTTTACTAATGAAGATTGGCAAAGATTTTATTTAACGATTGATGAAAATAAAATAATTGTTTTAAGTAGTCTTAATACCATTTTTTTATTTAGTTATGTGATTTAGTTACAGAACTATTTTGTTAAAACGGTTATGATATTGGTGAATTAGTTATGATAAGGAGAAAGATTATGAATAAAAGAACTTTAATTATTGGTGGTGTTGCCGGTGGGGCAACAACTGCCACAAGGCTTCGTCGTCGTGATGAAAATAGAGAAATTATTGTATTTGAAAGAGGAGAATATATTTCGTATGCCAATTGTGGTTTGCCATACTATATTGGTGATACAATCAAAAGTCGTGATGCTTTACTATTACAAACTCCAGAAGCGATGAAAGATAAATATAATATTGATGTTAGAATTAAAAACGAGGTTTTAGAGATTGATCCTGATGCGAAAAAAGTAATTGTTAAAGACTTAAAAACAGACAAGACTTATGAAGAAAGTTATGATGACTTAGTGATTGCAACTGGTTCATCACCATTAAAACCACAAATTCCAGGCATTGATCATAAAAATATTTTTACTTTATGGAACGTTAATGACATGGATAATATTAAGAGTTACATTAATGAAAATAAAATAAGCAGTGCAGCTGTAATTGGCGGTGGTTTTATTGGCTTAGAAATGGCTGAAAATCTTGACCACGCAAATCTTGAAGTTACATTAATTGAAATGCAAAATCAAGTTATGGCACCGCTTGATTTAGAAATGGCAAATTTGCTTCATGAAAATATTATTGCTAACGGTGTTGATTTAATTTTAAATGATGGAGTAAAAGCTTTTGAAGATGCTGGTGAAAAGATTAAAATTATTTTAACAAGTGGTCAGGAAGTTATTGTTGATATGGTCGTTTTGTCAATTGGGGTTAAACCTAATAGTGAATTAGCTGCAAAAGCTAATTTAGCTTTGAACGCTAAAAAAGGAATAATTGTCGATGAATATTTAAAAACATCAGCTAATCATATTTATGCAGTTGGTGATGTAATTGAAGTTGACAATTTTATCACAAAAGAAAAAACAATGATTCCTTTAGCTGGACCGGCTAATAAACAAGCCCGTATTTTAGCTGATAACTTATGTGGTGATCAAAAAAAATATCATGGTAGTCAAGGAAGTGCGATTGCTAAGGTCTTTGATTTAAATGCAGCTAGTGTGGGAATTAATGAAAAACAACTAAAAGCTATGAAAAAAGTTAAAAATAAAGATTATTTTACCGCTTTGATTAATCAAAAGTCTCATGCTGGTTATTATCCTGGTGCTACTAATTTAACTCTAAAGATGATTTTTGATGCTGATGGTAAAATTTATGGTGCTCAAATAGTTGGCCAAGATGGAGTTGATAAGCGAATTGATACTTTAGCAACAACGATTAGATTAAAGGGAACAATTTATGATTTAATGGAATTGGAATTATCATATGCACCGCCTTTTTCTTCAGCAAAAGATCCTGTTAATATGTTAGGATACGTAGCAGAAAATATCTTAAGTCATAAAGCAAGATTCATTGAATGGGATGAAGTTGATGCGCTTTTAGAAGATAAAAAAGATGATTTTGTCATCTTAGATGTTACTGAAGAAATGGAACGAATGGTTTTTGCAATCAAAGATTCGTACCATATTCCACTTGGAAAATTACGTCAACGAATAAATGAATTAGATAAAAGTAAGTTAATTATTCCATACTGTGCAATTGGGGTTCGTTCTTATAATGCTGCTAGAATTTTAATGCAAAATGGATTTAAACGAGTTGCGATTTTATCTGGAGGAACAAGTTTTTATAAATCAATGCATTATCAACAAAAAGTAACTAAAAAGAAAAATAGTTCTAATGATCATCCTAATATTAATAGTGATCAGGAGATGAAAATTTTAGATTGTTGTGGATTACAGTGTCCTGGTCCAATTATGAAAGTAAACGAAACTTTAAATGAGATGGAAAATGATGAAATTTTAAAAGTTTCTGCTAGTGATATGGGCTTTTTAAAAGATGTTGCTTCATGGTGTGATAAAACAGGCAACACATTATTAAAAAGTGAACGTGTTGCTCAAGAAAATATTGCCTATATTAAAAAAGGAACGGCTTCGACAGTAAAAAAATCAGAAGTTAAAGAAGGAAAAACCTTAGTAGTATTTAGTGGAGATTTGGATAAAGTATTAGCATCATTTATTATTGCAAATGGTGCAGCAGCAATGAATCGTCCCGTGACCATGTTCTTTACATTTTGGGGATTAAATGCGTTACGTAAAAGTGAACATGTAAAAGTGAAAAAGCCACTAATTGATAAATTATTTGGCTTAATGATGCCACGAGGAAGTCAGAAGTTAAAATTATCAAAAATGAATATGGCAGGAATGGGGACAGCGATGCTTAAAAAAGTTATGAATGACAAAAATGTTGATTCTTTAGAAACCCTAATGAAAACTGCAATGGCCAACGGAGTAAGATTAGTTGCTTGTACAATGTCAATGGATATTATGGGAATTACTAAAGACGAATTAATCGATGGTGTAGAATTTGGTGGTGTCGCTAGTTATTTAGGAGATGCAGAAGAAGGCAATGTAAATCTATTTATTTAACAAAATTATTATTTTAACGATGCTAAGGCTTGTTTGTTGATTAAGTGGATCTTTCCTCTTGATAAATGAACATAGCCTTCTTTTGCAAAATGCTTTAACATTCTAGAAACTACTTCGCGTGCAGAGTTTAAATCTTGGGCAATCTGTTCATGAGTTATTTTAATATCCAGACTATTAGTACGATCACTTGCTTCGATTAGATATGCAGCTAAGCGCTGATCAAAACTCATAAATAATAATTGCTGCATCGCCCACATTACATCGGAAAAACGTTCTGTTGCCAGTTTATATGAAAATAATTCGACGTATATATTTTGTTTTGACAGTTGTAAAAAAGCCGCAGAACTAATTTGAATTATTTGGCAGGTTGTTTTTGCTTCCACTAAAACTTCAAAATCGATAGAATCTAAAATGCAAGCTGCAGATAAAACACAAACATTATGTGGCTGTAAATAAAATAAGGTAATTTCTTTGCCTTCATTAGAAATCATATAAGTGCGAAGTTTGCCACTAACGATAATTAAGATTCCGACACAATCATTTTTACCATGGTGGATTAATTGCCCACTTTGATATTCGATAATTGAAGCATTATTAATTAAAATATTTTTTTCATTTTGGTTAAGATGTTGCCAAAAAGGTAAAGTTTGTTTTAATAAATGATAATCTTTTAACATACTATTCTCCTTTGAATTATAAAATAATTATAACTTAAATACCGTAATAATAAAACATATGTTATTCTTTAATACAATATATTTATTGTCATCGGGTAATTAAATATTTTTTAGGGAAGAAGCTGATGATTGAAAAATAATTATTAAAATATATTGTTCCTGGTTACTAATGATAATCTGAGGAATCTTAAAATATTTAATGAAATAAAAAGATTATTTTCTAAGGAAAAATGATTAGATTTTAAAATTTCAATTGTACTTATATCTAATTGTTTAAAAAAAAGCACATCACTCATTCGAGTATGTGCTTTTTGTTTGAAATTAAACGCAATTAGTTATTTTAACGCGTTATAGTCTTTTAAGATTAATTTCTTTTTTCATGATTCTTTGACTAGTTATATAAGCAATTACCATGATTAAAAAAGAAATATCAAAAGGACTCTTTAATGTTAATACAATTACAAATATTGATACAATAACACCAATCAATTGAATAGAAAACGATTGAATTTTTAATTGGTAGCGTTTTATAATACGATATTGTTTAATAAATTGATGAAGCGTAATATAAAATGCAAAAACAGCAACGAGAAAATCAATAGAAATATGAATCAAATAATGACCTGTCAAAAATTCTTTAATAAACATCAAAACAATATAACCGCACATAGTAATCCAAAGGCCAGATATCGTATATCGCTGTTCATCATTATATTTCATCTCTTTAATTTTAGCTTTGAAATTTATGTTCTTTTCGATTTGTTGAACATAGTTTTTAGTTGATAAACGAGTGAATTTTGAGATATCATTTATATTTTCCTGATGTTTTAAAAGTTGATTTAAAACTTCAGACAATATAATATTTACTTTTAAACTCATAGATTGATGTCTAAAAACATATGCTTCAATTTCTTGATACCAATTAAAATATTGATCATTTAATGATTTAATTAAAGCAATATTTTCATCATATAAATCATATTTTTTCTCTTTTTTCTTCATTATTGAACCTTCAAAATAGAATGACTTACTTCACTAATATGCGAATTAAAGAAAGCTTTCATTAATTGAACCATATAGTAAGTATCTTTAACACCAGCAGTTTCATATGTTGAATGCATTGCCAGCTGTGGTAAACCAATATCAACACTATTCATTGATACTTGTGACATAGCGATATTTCCTAAAGTACTACCACCTAATTCATCAGAACGGTTTGCATAGAATTGTAAAGGAACATCGGCTTTTTGGCATAAGTCTTTTAAAATGGCGATACTAACACCATCGCTAGTATATTTTTGACCAGCATGTGATTTTACGACAACACCTTCATTCATATAAACACAGTTTGCAACATCAGTTTTACCTGGATGATTTGGATGTACTGCATGAGCATTGTCAGCACTTAACATAAAACTACAGGCAAGAGCTCGATAATAGTCTTCTTCAGTTTTTCCAAGCGCAGCATTGACACGTTTTAATACATCATATAAGAATGTTGATCCAGCACCTTGTTTTGATTGTGAACCAACTTCTTCATTATCAAAACATGCTAGCACATTAATTGATTCATCATTATAACCGGCAAGGAATCCTTTTAGTGATGTAAATCCACATTGCAAGTCATCAAGATGAGCTGATGAGATAAATTCTTCATTAGCACCCCAAATTGATGGAGCAGTACGGTTATATAAATATAAATCACTACCATAAATATCTTTTTCATCAACATTTAATTCATTAGCAATTAATTTTTTAAAATCACCAGGTTTAGTTTGAGCCCCACCAAACAAAGGTAACATATCGATTTGCTTATTATAAGCATAACCTTCATTTACTCCGCGGTTCATATGAATAGCCATGTTAGGTATTAAAACAAGGTCACGATCAATATTTAATAATCTAGTTATAAATTGATTTCCTTCTTTAACTAAAACTCTACCAGCGATAGATAAAGGTTTATCAAACCAGGTTGCACATAACATGCCACCATAACCTTCAGTATTTAATTGAGTATATTTTCCTTTTACTTCAATTTCAGCATTTTCTTTAATTTTAAAAGTTGGATAATCAGTGTGTGAAGCAGCTACATTGAAACCATAGTTATCTAATTTTGTTCCAACATGGAATGCAATGATACTTGAATTATTTCTTGTTACAAAATATTTACCACCAGGTGTAATATCCCAGCGTTGACTTTCTAATATTTCTACAAATCCATTTTCTAATAATTCATTTCTAATGTTTTCAACAGCATGAAATGCAGTTGGACTTTTTTGAAGAAAATCTAATAATTCTCGAGAAATCTCTTTATACATATATTATGATACCTCCTTTTTTTTGTATATCATAACATATCCTCCTGGGTTACCAAAAGGATATGTCTGATTTTTTATTCAATTGCTTCTTTTTCACGTTTTTTAATAGCAGGCATAATTAATCCTAATGCTGTTAAAATAATTGGGGTAATAACGTTTAAAAGCATAGTGAAAGTATCAGTTGAATACATACCTAATAAACAACATGCTGCCGTTACAATAAAGCACCACCAGCCAAAGAATTTTGCTACTGCTTGATTTTTAACAAATCGATATTCAGCAGGGAATTTTTCAATAGCTCTTCGTAAAGCAATATAAGCAACAAATACCCATAAATAACGAAGTGGCATACATACAGAATTTAACTTATTTAATTGTGTTAATACTGCAGCAGCGCCTGGAACAAATGATTGAATTAAAATAATAGATCCTGATAAAACTACAACCATTTTAATACCATTGATATATGCACCGTATTTATTTTTCTTCAATAATTTTGAAGGAATAAATTGACGAGCATCTTCGTTATCTAATAACATTCTTAATGGAGCATCGATACTTAATACTAAAGTTGAAAATTGTCCAATCATATTACATAATGCATAAATAATCATTAAAGCATCACCAACATGATAATATTCACCTAAAGATTGGAAAGCCCAATAAGCACCATTAGATACATATGAATTAAATGATTCTTCACTAGCATTGATAACTGCTGGATCAAACATCATACCCATTGCAATTGTTCCTAAAATAGCACAAACTACAACCATAATTGCTAGAGTAATCATACCTTTAGGAAATCCTTTGGAAGGATTTTCTACCTTATTTACATAAGGTGATATTTTTTCACAACCACCAACTGCAAAGACTAGAATGGACAGCGATGTAAAATAATTGGTATTAAACTGAGGGATTATTTTATCCCAACTAAAATCTAGTGAAACAAAACCACCATTTGGGTTAATTGCTGGTGCTGCAAACATCATAATAATGTATAAAATAGACATAACAAACATACTAGTTCCAGCAATAGTAGCTAGTTTTTTTAATGGATTTAATCCACGGCTAGCAACCCAGCAGAAAAATAAAAAGACTGCTAAAGTAGCAAGCTGAATACCAAGTGTTGGTAAAGTATCATAAGTTTCGGCATCGCGGAAAATAGCCCAGCTTAATGCCTTTAAACCACCACTTCCTTTACTTGCAATATAAGTAATGTGACATGCCCAATAAGTCCAACCGGCATAATAAGCAAGTTTTGGTCCCATTGTTTCATGAATCCATGAACTTACACCACCACCTAAATTTTTAAATGCTGATCCTAATTCACCTACCATTAAAGCATATGGTACGAAATAAAGAGCGAACATTAAAATCCAGCTGAAAATAACTTGAATTCCGTTGAAATAAACAAAGCCATTAACAACATTTCCAAAACCCCATACAGTAGAAAATGCCATAAACGCCAGGTTATACCAAACGATTTTTTTAGAATTTTCTTTAGAATTTTCCATATTTTCCTCCTTAATAATTTATAGTGTCTAAACCAATTAATCGTTTAATTGGAAAACCCCAGCTATTTAGGTTTTATCAATAAACTTAAATACTTTAATAAAAAGAAAGTTAAGTTTATATTATTGGTTTTAATCATTTTAACTAAAAAAGTTTTTAATAATCATTATAAAATATTTTGGCAAAATTTTATTACAAAATACTTTATCAAGCTATAAAACCAAATCATTTATTATCATTTTTAAAACAATAACTAGTTTTATTGGGGTAAGTTAAATATTGCTTTTGATTATTTGATGTAAAATTATAGAAAATAACAAATTATTAGGTATTATCTATAACACTTAAATTTTTAGTTATCTGATAATATTGTATTAATGTTTAAACATTTGTACAATTACCAACTTTTTCATTATAACAAAAAAATGTGATTATTGCTAATAATTAGCGGTTTTCGTGATTTTTTTAAATTTTGTTATTTTGTAAATATTGTTGTAATCTGAAATATGCAATATAATTATAAAATAGAATATTATTAAAAGCTGCTTTAAAATATTTAATAAATAGAGGGACTAATATGGAATATAAAGACTATATTGATGATGTAAAAAAATTAATTAAAAACATGAGTGAACAAGAAAAAACAGATTGGATATATAATTATGCAAGAACTTGTAATAAGAGTAATTGGCATGATTTATTAAAATCACTTACTTCAAAAACAATTGAAGACGTTCAATTTAACCAAGATGAATTTGATCAATTTATTGATGAAGTAGAAAATCAAGAATTATGGATTGAAAGTCGGGAAGAAGAATACTACGATGAATCTGTTCATGATTATAATAGTAACACAGTTTATTTAACTAACTGTAAATTATTAATAGCTTTAAATAATTATATATCTACAGCAATTAAATTAATAGAAAATGAAGATTATTTAATAGGATTTGAGATTTTAGATAAATTATCACAACTGATAGTAGTGACTAATAATGAGTATGGATATGTTGAAGAGCTATCTTTAAATGATCTATATGATCGAAATTTAATATGGGTTGTAAAATATGTGTATTATCAAAATTTTTTATATGCAGCATTTAATATAAACAAAAGTATTGAAGAGATATATCTAATTTTTAAACAATATGGAAAACAAGATTTAGTGTTTAGTGATCTATTAGCTTTTGGCAGTCAGGAATTAAAATTTGATCATCAGTTTTATCAAAACTGGATTGATTTTTTAGAAAATGAACCAGGTGATTTAGCGGCTAATTTAATAAAAGATGCTTGTTATTTAGATGGAGGTATTGATAAATTAACGACTACAGTTACTAAGATTGGTGAGATACATCCATTACTTTATCAAGAAACAATTAATCTATACTTAAAGAAAAATGATATTAACCAGGCAGTAAAAATTGGATTACAAGCAATTACTAAAATACCTGAACAATTTATTGCAAGAGCTAACATTGCTAAGACACTAATACCATATTATAGTGATAAAGCCTTTCTTTATGAAGTAGCATTTTTATCTAATCCAACTGTATTTAATTGTTTACGATTGTATAGCGAAAAATGTGATTTTGACTATATAAAAGAAACTTTTAAACAGATAAATTATCAAGATGATAACGTTATTTTTAGTAGTCAAGCTGAAGAATATGCAATTAATTGTCTCAATAATTATCAAAGACAAATTATTAATTACTTATTAAATGATTTTGATATAATTGAAAAACTAGATGAAATTGAATCTTTGGATATTAAAGAAATATTTATGTTTTTATCAATAATGTTATTAAAAGATCATAATCTAAATTTTGTTGCTGATAAAAACATTATAGAAGAATTAGAAAATTATTTCGATATTTCTGATTTTGATAAAAATAATTTTGAAAAATATCTTAAACTTTGGAAACGATCTATCAATATTAATGAAATTCAAAAAGAAAAATTAATTAATTGGCTAACAAAATCAATAATAATTGATAATATGTACAAAGAAAATTATGTAAATAAAGATAAAAAATTGGCTAGTTTAATTGTCGGCTTAGCAGAAGTTTTGTATAGTAATCAAGAAATTGAAAACATCGAAACCTATATTCAAGAATATCTTACAAAATATTCATGTTCAGCTAAGTTAAAAAGCGAATTGATGCTTGCTAGTCAACAAATCATAGATTTAAATAATAATTATTAACAAGTATTAATAGTTCTGGATATTTAAATAAAGGAGTGAGGACCATGAATGATTCATATAAAATAAAAGCTGATATTTTAACTGATGCTTTGCCATATATGCAAGATTTTGAAGGAAAAATAATGGTTATTCAATATAGTTGTAATAATTATGCATCACCTGAACAAGAAAAAAGAATTATGCAGGATATATCTTTATTACATTTTTTAGGAGTACATCCAGTAGTTGTTCATTCTAATAAAAGTGGTGTCGATATTTTTAGAGAAAACAAAAGAATAGCAGCATTATTAGAAACAAATAATTTAAAAGCTATTGGTATTTGTGGGATTGATTTACAAACGATTAGGATATTGATTGATAATCAATATATACCAGTTGTGATTCCTAATGATATTCAAACTGAAAGTGAAAATATTTTTGTTGAAGATACTGCAAGAGAAATCGCTGTTAAACTAAAGGCTGATAAATTGATCTTTATGTCTAAAGATAAAGGATTGTTTGATGATAATGGTCAAATGCTTCCAATTATGTCATTAGCTACGTTAATTGAATATAATAAGTATCATGAACAAATAGGGTATTTAAATTTAAAGGTGCAAAATGCTATTAAAGCTATTAATGGCGGAGTTCATCGTGTTCATATCATTGATGGGTTAATGGAACATAGTATTTTATTAGAACTTTTTAGCATTGAAGGAATTGGGACAGCTATTTTAGATAGCTTAGATAATTTATATAAACACGAACAACAATAAAATGATATTCTAATACACAATTTTGAATTTTGCCTATTAATATCTAATGAAAATACAAATTTGATAATCTTGAAATAGAAAAGAGATGATTAAAATATATGCAAGATACAAAAATATATTCATACATTTTTAAACCCCAAGGAAAAATCAGAGGTATTATCCAAATAGTCCATGGAATAACAGAGCATATGGGACGGTATCAAGAATTTGCTAATTATTGTACAAATCATGGTTTTATTATTTATGGCATTGATTTAGTAGGTCATGGTAAATCATTATACCAGGGGCATATTAAAGGTTATTTTGGTAAAGAAGGTAGCTGGGAAAATGTTGTTAATGATGTTTATAATAGTTATTTACAAATAAAAGAAAAATATCCTGATTTACCTTATTATTTGATAGGATTTTCATTAGGTTCTTTTATTGTTAGGAATTTAATGATTGAAAATCGCTCTTTAAAAATAAATGCTTGTTTATTATTAGGGACTGGTTATCAATCACCAATTTTATTAAAAATGGTAAAATTTGTTGTTAAACAAAACGGAAAAAAAGCTGGTGAAGAGTACTCTACATCATTAATAGATAATTTAGCTTTTAAAAATTATAATAAAAAATTTAAAGATGCTTCGAGTAATGCTGACTGGCTACTCGAAGATAAAAAAGCAAGAAAACAATATTTAAATGATCCGTTATGTTTAAAACATGTTAGTGCTGGATTATTTAGAGAATTATTGAATGGGATGATCATTACTAATGATTCTAAAGCTAAAATATATTTGCAATGTCCTGTTTATTTATTATCAGGTAAAAATGATGCAGTTGGTGAATTTGGTAAAGGCGTAAATAAAGCGGCAACGTTATTATTAAAACAGGGAGCTAATATAAAAAAGATAAAATTGTTTGAAAATATGCGTCATGATATTCTTCATGGAAAGAATTGTCAGGAAGTTTATGCTTATATATTAGATATTATTGAAAAAAATTTATAATTACTAGACATGTTATGTATTATTAATGCAATAACATGTTTTTATTTTGATTAAGATCAATGTAAATATTATTACTTTTCTTTAATAATTTAGCGGTTTTGTTTATAATAATAACAAAGTAAAAAAGGAGTAGTTTTAAATGATAAAAATAGATTTAATTACCGGTTTTTTAGGAGCTGGAAAAACAACATTTATGATAAATTATGCTAAATATTTAGTAAAACAGAATTTAAAAGTTGGTATTATTGAAAATGATTTTGGAGCAGTTAATGTTGATATGATGTTACTGCAAGAAAATGTTGGCGATTGTTGTGATTTAGAAATGATTTCTGGCGGTAGTGATTTACAAACCTATCGTCGTCGTTTTAAAACTAAATTGATTGCAATGAAAATGGTTGGCTATGATCGAGTTTTAATTGAACCTTCAGGAATTTTTGATGTAGATGATTTTTTTGATCTTTTATATGAAGACCCATTACAAAACTGGTATGAAATAGGCAATGTAATTGCAATTGTTGATGCCTCACTAGAAGAAAACTTGTCTAAGGAGTCTAATTTTTTATTAGCTTCACAAGTTGCAAATGCTGGTAAAATTATCTTTAGTCGCGTTCAAGATGCCTCTAAGATGGCTATCAGCAATACTGTTAATCATATTAATGATGCTTTAAAAGCTGTTTCTTGTAAACGGATAATCGATGATGTGATTATTTGTAAAAACTGGAATGATTTTAGTGATGAAGATTTTAGAGTAATTGTAGATAGTGGGTATGTTGTTACAAACTATCAAAAATTACATTTTAATCAAAATCAAACCTATTCATCACTATATTTTATGAATGTAAAAATTAATATTGATATTTTAAAACAACAAGTAAATAAGATTATAAGTGATCCTAAATGTGGTCATGTATTTCGGGTTAAAGGATTTATTCAAGATCAAAACAATAACTGGTATCAGTTAAATGCAACTAAAAATGAAATCAACATTCAACCAATAAATCAAGGACAAGAAATTATAATTGTTATTGGTGAATCACTTGATCAAGAAGTTATTGAACAATACTTAAATAATCCTCAATAATAAATTTATACCAAAATAATAGCTACTAGTAACAAATGACAAATAATGATATACTATTTATGCAATAAAAGGGGGATATTTATGGACAAACAATTAGCATTTAGATTTGCAACTGAAAAAGATGTACCATTAATTTTAAAATTTATTAAAGGTATCGCTGAGTATGAAAAAATGCTTGATGAAGTTGAAACAACAGAAGAATTACTACACGAATATTTATTTGAAAAACAAAGAGCAGAAGTTATTTTTGCCATTGTTGATAATGTTGAAGTAGGTTTTGCTTTGTTCTTTCATAATTTTTCAACTTTTGTCGGTAAATCAGGCTTATATTTAGAAGATATTTTTGTCTGGCCTCAATATCGTGGTAAAGGATATGGAAAAGCAATCTTTAAACAACTAGTTAAAATTGCCAATGAAATAGATTGTGGTCGCATGGAATGGGTATGTTTAAATTGGAATCAGCCAAGTATTGATTTCTATTTATCATTAAATGCTAAACCATTAGATGAATGGACTACTTATCGCTTAGATAAAGAAGGGTTAAAAGCACTAGCTGAAAAATAGTTTTGTGAATAATGTGAATAACTTTTAATAAAAATAACTTGGAGATTAACAGATGAAGATTAATGAGAAGTGTTTGCCTTGTTTAATTAATCAGGTGGTAAAAGTAGCTAATATAACTAATTGTTCTAATCGTGATGATTTATATCATCAGGTATTTGAACAATTAAGTAAGATTGATTTTAATAAATCAAATCCAGAAATAATCGGAATGATATTCGAATTAGTTAAAAAACATTTAAATAACGAAGATCCATATCAGGAAATTCGTCAATATTATAATAATTTATTTTTACAAAGCTATGATGATTTTGATAAAAAAATTGATTCTTTCAAAACAGCTATTAAATATGCAATTATTGGTAATATCATTGACTTTAGTCCTATTAATAATCAAGAAATAACAAAAATAGATGACTGGTTTGATAATATTGATAATTTATCACTAACTATAGATCATGTTGATAAGTTGATTAATGATATAAAAAAAGCTAAAACTATTTTATATTTAGGTGATAATTGTGGTGAAATTTGTTTAGATAAATTGCTGTTAAAAAGAATAAAACAGCTTAATCCCAGTTTAAAAATATATTTTGGTGTTCGTGGGAAACCAGTTGTAAATGATTCTATTGAAAGTGATGCCTATGAAGTAGGTATTGATGAATACGCTTCAATAATCAGTAATGGAGATAATTCATTAGGTACAATTTTATCACGAACAAGTGCTCAGTTTAATCAGATTTACCAAAATTGTGATTTTGTTATTGCTAAAGGACAAGCTAATTTTGAAAGTTTATCAGAAGAAAATAAAAAGATTTACTTTTTGTTAATGGTAAAATGTGGCGTTATTGCAAAGTATATCAATGTTCCGGAAAAATCATTAGTTTGTTATTGTAAGTAAGTTATTCATAATATTCACAGTTAATTTACAAATTTCACAATTGTGAATTGATTGTGCATAAAGGTTAATAAACAATAAAAAAGCATGTGATGATATAATTTATCACCATGCTTTTTATATTAGTGGTAAAATAAAGTTGTATTTATTTAGATATTTATTATAATTAAATTATTATTATTAAGAAATTAGGATGATTATAAATGAAAAATATAGTTTTAGGAATATTAGCCCATGTTGATGCAGGAAAAACTACATTAACAGAAAGCATGCTTTATTTAAGTGGGGCAATTAGAAAATATGGTCGTGTTGATCATGGTGATGCCTTCTTAGATTATAATAATCAAGAACGAGATCGTGGGATTACAATTTTTTCTAAGCAAGCAGTTTTTGAATATAATGATTGTAAGATTACTTTGATAGATACACCAGGCCATGTTGATTTTTCAACAGAAATGGAACGTACACTTCAGGTCTTAGATTATGCAATATTAGTAATTAACGGTTTAGATGGAGTTCAGGCACACAGTGAAACAATTTGGCATTTGTTAAAACACTATCAAATACCAACATTTGTTTTTGTAAATAAAATGGACATTTCCTTAAAAGATAAGCATGAGCTTATAGAGGATTTAAAAAAGAATTTTAGCGAACAATGTTATGATTTTGATAATTTAGATACTGATTTTTTCGAAAATGTAGCATTAAATAATGAAAATTTATTAGATTATTATTTAAAACATCAAACCTTAGAAGATAATATGCTTGTTGATGAAATTGCTAAACGTAATATATTTCCAGTTTATTTCGGTTCGGCTTTAAAAATGTCTGGAATAGAACATTTTCTTGATCAGTTTACAAAATATATAGCTACTAAAGAGTATCCAGAAGATTTTGGTGCTCGAGTGTATAAGATAAGTCATGATGATCAAGGAAATCGTTTGACTCACTTAAAAATTACTGGTGGTTTATTGAAAGTAAAATCTTTAATTAACAAAGATGAAAAAGTTGATCAAATTAGAATATATTCGGGAAACAAATTTACTACAGTTGATAAAATAGAAGCTGGTAATGTTTGTGCAATAAAAGGTTTTAAAAATATTCAGGCTGGACAAGGCTTAGGTTTTGAAAAAGACGAAATTTCACCTGTTTTATCTTCTTATATGGATTATCGAATTATTCTTCCAGATAACTGTGATCAACATAAAATGCTAGCTAACTTACAGTTATTAGCACAAGAAGATCCACAATTACATATTGTTTATGATAGTTCTTCACAAGAAATTCACATTCAGTTAATGGGGGCTATTCAAATAGAAGTTTTAAAAAATATTATAAAAGAACGTTTTAATATTGATGTTGATTTTGATTTTGGAAGAATCTTATATAAAGAAACAATTTTAGAACCAGTTGAGGGGGTTGGTCACTATGAGCCATTACGTCATTATAGTGAAGTTCATCTTTTATTAGAACCAGGACCTAAAGATAGTGGTTTACAGTTTGCTTTAAATTGTAAAGAAGAACAACTTCCTATTAATTATCAACATTTAGTATTAACCCATCTACAAGAAAAAGAACATTTAGGTGTTTTAACAGGGTCACCAATTACCGATATGAAAATTACCCTTGTTGCTGGTAAGGCTCATCAAAAGCATACTGAAGGTGGCGATTTCCGTGAAGCAACTTATCGTGCTTTACGCCAAGGATTAAAAATGACTAAATCAGTTCTATTAGAACCATATTTTGCTTTTTCATTAGAAATACCGGCCGAAAGTTTAAGTAAAGCAATTTATGATATTGAATTAATGAATGGTGAATTTAAAATAAAAGACCAGACAGCTGATAAAGTTATTTTATCTGGCAAGGCACCAGTTAGTAAAATACAAAATTATCAAAATGAAGTTATTAGTTATACTAAAGGTAAAGGGCGTTTAATTTATCGTTTAGATGGCTATCAGCCTTGTCAAGAGCAAGACAAAATTATTGAACAAATAAATTATGATAGTGAAGCTGATCTAAATAATCCTACTGGTTCTGTTTTTTGTAGTCATGGAGCAGGATTTAATGTAAGCTGGGATGAAGTGCCTAAATATATGCATATTCCATATCAAACAAAAAAAGCTGCTAAACCAGTAGTAACTAATTATAGAGAAGAACGCTATCAAGATGAAGATGAAGAATTAGAAGCAATTTTTACTAAAACATATGGACCATTAAAACATCGTGGTGAATCGTCTCATAAAGCTAAACCTTTAATAAAAGAACCGGTTTATAAACCTAAACCAGAATGTATCTTAGTAGATGGCTATAATGTAATTCATGCCTGGCCTGAATTAAAAGAACTTGTAAAAGATAATCTAGATGCTGCTCGTTTTAGATTAATGGATTTAATGTGTAATTATCAGGGATATAAAAAATGTATTTTAATACTTGTTTTTGACGCTTATAAAGTTAAAAACAACTTAGGAACAAGTGAAAAATACCATAATATCTATGTTGTATATACAAAAGAGGCTCAGACTGCAGATATGTATATTGAACGAACTACCCATGAATTAGCTAGTAAATATAATATTACGGTTGTTACTTCTGATGCTCTTGAGCAATTAATAGTTCTAGGGCAGGGGGCTAAAAGAATTTCTTCACGAGAGTTGTATTTAGAGGCAACTAGATTAGATCAAGAAAAACTTGAAGAATATCGTCGCAAACAACCTAAAGGACATGATTATTTATTAGCGGATATAAAAAAATATAATTCGAACCAAGGAGAATAATATGGCAAATATAAGTAAATATAATTTATATTATATCAGTGGTATTGAAGAATATCGCCGTCGAGCGATGTATACTTTAAATATTAAAGAAGATTGTTTTGCAGTTAGTGGTATTTTTAAAAGTAAAGAATTTTTATTTGATGAAATTGTTGATATCAAATATGGTGAAATAAATTTTTTAAAAGAAACAATTGATATTGTAAGAAGAACATTGGTTGATCAGGTTTCTTTAATCGATTTGCGTAATAATCGTAAATTAAATTATTGTCTAGTTATCTTTTTAAAAAATCAAACAATTTTATTTGGTGAAGAATATGATACTTTAATAAAAAAAGCATATGAAAATCTATTAAATGCGACTAATAAAACAAGGAAAAAAAGATACTGAGAATCTTTTTAAGATGGCTCAGTATCTCTTTTTTTATCCAAATATTGACCAACTTTTTTAGTAATAATTACCAAAAATGGAATACAAACTAGAATCGTAATAAAGATGATTTGTAATAATTTTGAATTTAGTGGATGCATTTCTAACAATGGCCAGAAAATTGGTGTTGAAAGAATGAATCCAATAATATCAATAATTAAAACACCACCACGATACCAGTTTAATGGTTTGTAAATACGATAAATCATATGAATAGAAATAAATGCTGTTGTAAAATATAAAATGGTAAATGTTTCCGATAATGATAGATCTAATACAGGTGCTAGTAAACGAATTCCAGCAACTGATAAAACAATTACTAAAGCATTTGGTAAAGAAAAACGCATTGCATGATTACCAATTGATTCTTTAGGTTTTTCAATATTTCTTTCAAATAAAATCATAAATGAAGGGAATCCTTCAATAAACATATCTAATAATGTCATTTGGAAAGGAATAAACGGATATGGAATATTCATTAAAATTGACAAAATAGAAAGTAAAATAGTATAGATAGTTTTTAAATAATACATTGAAGCTGATCTAGTAACATTATTAATAACTAAACGACCTTCACGGACAACTTCAACTAAAGTATCTAACTTACCATCGATTATTACAAACTGTGATATTTGACGAGCAATATCAGAACCAGAACCCATTGCTATTGAAACATCAGCATCTTTTAAAGCTAAAACATCATTAACGCCATCACCAGTCATTGCTACTTTTAATTTATGTTTTTGCAAAGCTAAAATCATTTTATGTTTTTGAAATGGACTAGCACGGCCAATAACATTATAATTTAATATCGCATTTTCCAAGTCTTCATCACTAGTTAGAGTAGAAGCATCAATATATTTTGTTGCATTAGCTACACCTGCTTGACTAGCAATAGCACTTACAGTAGCAGGATTGTCACCAGATATTACTTTTACAGCAACATCATTATCACTAAAGAATTTCAAAGCTGAGTGAGCATCATTACGAATTGGATCTTTAATAATAACTAGACCGATTGGAATAGTAGCATTTAAAGTATCAGATAATGTAGCTAAATCTTGATGATGTCCAATAAGTAAAACTCGGGCACCGCCTTTTTGCATTTCAAGTATTCTTTTATCTAAGATAAAATCTGGTCTAATAATTTCTGGAGCACCAACAATGATTGTTCCTACTTCATCTAGCTTAGCAGCACTCCATTTACGTGCTGAAGAAAAGGCAATACGATCAAGAGTTTCATATTTGGCTTCACCTTTAAAGTAATTTTTAAGAGTTTTAAAAGTAATATTATTATCTAGCGAACCAGCTACAAAAGAAGGCATTATCTGGGATAATTCCAGATTTAGTGAATTTTTTAAATTAATAACTTCTTCGATTTCCATTTTTCCTTCTGTTAATGTACCAGTTTTATCTAAACATAAGACATCTATACGAGATAATGTTTCAATACTAAACATTTCTTGAACTAATGTGTTTGATTTCCCAAGTTTTACAACACTAGCTGCTAAAGAAACACTTGTAAGTAAAACCAGCCCTTTAGGTAACATTCCTAATAGAGCAGTTGCAGTATTAACAATTGTACTAGTAATACTTTGATCACGAATAACATAGGCTTGATAAAGCATTAAAATACTTAGTGGTAAAACTAAATAACTAGTATAACGAGTAACTTTATTAAAAGTATTTAATAATACTGAATCAACTGGTTTTCTAGTTCTAGCCTGATCAGTGATTTTATTGGCATAATTGTCTTTACCGACATGTTCAATTTGACAATAGCAGCCACCACTTAAAATATAACTTCCTGAAAGCAGGTGATCACCTGGTTCTTTATAGACCGGATCGGCTTCACCAGTTAATAGTGACTCATCAACTTCAACACTATTTTTAATAATTACGGCATCGGCACTGATTTGATTTCCTGTTTCAAAATAAACAATATCATCTAGAACTAATTCCTCATTATCAATTAAACTTTCTTTGCCATCACGAATTACTTTGGTTTTTGGTGACACAATTAAGTTTAGTTTAGCAACCATGTTTTTAGATTGTATTTCCTGACGAGCACGAATAAAGATATTTGAAATAACTACAACGACAAAAAATAAGCTTGAGTAAGCTTTAACAGCTATCAAAGCTACAGCTATAATAAAATTGTAGGCATTGAATAAGTTAAATATGTGACTTAGTATAATTTCAAAATTGCTTTTAACTTTGGGTTTATACGCCACATTGACTTTTCCCTCGGAAATTCTCTGTTTAACTTCAATTGAAGTTAATCCTTTTATTTTTTTCATAAATCAACCTCATTTGCATTTATCATTTCTAATCCATTAATATTATAATAGCATGATTATTTAAAAATACTATTATATTTTTTCTAAATAATAACTTAATTTTTCTTAAAAAGCTATTAGTTTAAATATATTTTTAAGAAATGGATATTTAATTGTATATAGCTGATTGTCTATGGTATAATCCAAACATATTCAAGGAGGGATGTACTTGAGTAATATATATGACTATTTAAAATGGCGTGGTGATCTTTTAATGACGGTCGATCCATTTAATGATATCGATGCATTAATTTTAAGCGAACTAGTCTATGTAGAATTTTTAGACACAGTACCATCTTTTTTAAGTAACCAATCGCGTTCTTTACAGGATGTGGCTAAAGACTTCTTTTTAAAAAATGATGAGTCGGTATTAATGAATAGATTTTCTTTTATCAAAGAATCAATCAATTTATTAAAAGTTTTATCTACTTGCCAACGATTTAAAAACATTAAACTATCAAATTATGTAAACGAATTAAATTATAATGACGCTAAACAATTTGCGGCAATAACTTATCAATTAGAAGATGATAGTATTTTTGTTGCTTATCGAGGTACTGATGATACGATTTTGGGCTGGAAAGAAGATTTTTTGATGACCTATAAATATCCAGTTCAATCACAAATCCAGGCAGCTAGTTATCTTAAGAGTATTATTGAACATTTTTATCAAAGTAAAATTTCTTTAATAATCAACGAACACAAATTTTCAAACATTTTTAAACGAAGATTAAAAAAACCAATTATAAGAATAGGGGGGCATTCTAAAGGAGGCAATTTAGCAGTTTTTGCAGCTAGTACAATTGATGATAAAGATGCTCAAAAAATCATTCAAATATATAACTATGATGGTCCTGGTTTTCCTGAAGAAATGATTCAACATACGAATTATAAAATGATAGTTGATAAAATTAAAAAATTTATACCAGAAAATTCTGTTTTTGGAATAATGTTGGAAAATTTAGAAACAGTAAAAATTATTAAAAGTAATGCTAAAGGATTAATGCAACATAATGGATTTACTTGGCAAATTATTGGAAAAGATTTTGATACTGTTGATAAATTAAGTAAAGAAAGTATGGCTTTATCCGATGCTTTTAAATCATGGTTAGAAAAGGTTGATTTAAAAACACGTGAAAGTGCAATAAAAGCAATCTTTACTATCTTAGAAAGTGCCAATATTAAAACAGTTGATGATTTTACTGAAAAATCATTTTCACATTTAGTTACTGCCCTAAAAGAATTTAAAAATCTTCAAAATGATACCCGTGATGCAATAATTCATTTTTTTAAAACTTTATTAGTTGAAAGCAACAATTATTATCGGAAATATTATCGTGATAATGATAATTCATAAAGAATTAATATTTAGTCACTATACTAATTTTATATTTTGAAAAGAGGGTTAAGATGAAAAGATTTCAAGAGTCATTATATCGATTTATGTCAGGAAGATATGGTTCTGATCAGCTTAATATGTTTTTGCTGATACTAGCCATTGTTTTAATTTTTTTGAATATATTTATATTTGGAAATCAAATTTTATCATGGATTGTTTGGATTATATTAATATATGAAATATTTCGTACGTATTCTCGTAATATTTATCAAAGAAGAATTGAAAATGAAAAATTCTTATCATTAATAAGTCCAATTAAAAAGCGTTATTTAGTAATTAAAAATAATCATAATGATAAAGCACATAAATATTTTTTATGTCCAAGTTGTAAACAAATGGTAAGAGTGCCACGTGGTCGTGGAAAAATTACAATTACTTGTCCTAAATGTGCAAATAAATTTGATAAAAAAAGCTAAGGGGCTGTAACGACTTATAGAGAAAAAAAGTAGTAAAAAACGCAAAAATGTACGAGGAATCGTACATTTTTTTGGTATAATTGAAATATGAAAACTAATAAATTATACAAGAAAG
>NZ_NFLA01000047.1:0-21524 GCF_002160675.1 Erysipelatoclostridium sp. An15 | reverse complement strand
AAAATCATTGGAATATCTATTGATATAGCTAATATATTCTTTCATAATTTAAGATTAAAAAGGATAGATATCTTGATAGATTTCTATCCGTTTTTAATCTTCTTAAATTGACGACATTGCACTAATTAATTAGTGGCTTTTAATTTTGAATAACTTTGTAACAAATAATTTATAACAATTATATTATTAATTTTAAAACCTAACTATTAATAATCATTCTAATCTATAACAAACCATCTTATACCTTCTTAAACAATATTTATTAATAATACATCATATCTAATAACTTTTTTATAATTTTTTAAAGCATATTTCTATATATTATTACAATAAGGATATAATATTTACATTTTTATAATTTACATGATAAACTATTTATAGCTTTTATATAACAATCTCCTATGATTTTTAATATCTAGCTACCAAGCTAAGTATTATCATTGGTGTTTTTTCATAGATATTAAAACTTAATTCTAATTTATTAAAAGTAACATTATGTAAAAAAAATTGGAGGTAATTAGATAATGAAAGTAACATCAATTAGTATCAAATTAATGTTAGTATTCTTACTATTACTAAGTGGCTGTTCCACTAATAAAGAACACAAAAAATCTCAAGAACAATCACCAACAAAACAAAAAACCTTTACATTAAACAGTTCTAGAATTCAAGTAAATCAATATGCAACAATTAACTATTTAGATTATGTTAGCGGAAATACCGATGCAATCGAATATAACACTATTGATACTTCTAAGCTAGGAACTTATGAAGTAACATACTCACTAGAAGATACTACTACTAATTCAAATCAAGAAGCTAAAACAATGATCGTTGATGTTGTTAGAACATATGAAAATGGAATTTTCAATCCAACTGATCTTACGCCTGAAACTATAACTAATCCTGAAAGCATTACAGCATTAGTTAATAAAACACATCAAATCCCATCTGGTTGGGTACCTAATGATTTAGTTGAAGTTGCCGGTTCTAGCCAACAATTAAGAAAAGAGGCTGCTGAAGCTTTTGAAGCATTTTATCAAGCAGCCAAGAATCAAGGAATTACTTGTTATATAATTTCTGGATATAGAACAAATGATGCTCAAGCCCTATATTGGCAACGACAAGTAGAAATATACGGGGAAGAATATGCTTCTTTATATAGTGCTTATCCAGGTAGAAGTGAACATCAGTTAGGATTAGCAATTGATATATCTAATCAATTAACTGGTAATCGTTTAACTGAACAAGTTGCTAATAGTGATATTGGAAAGTTTATTGTTAGTGATGGTTATAAATATGGCTTTATCCTAAGATATCCTCAAGATAAAATTAATATCACAAACTATGGTTATGAACCATGGCACATGCGTTATGTTGGTAAAGAAACTGCTGAAAAAATCCATCAAAGCACTCTTACATTTGAAGAATATATCGAAATGAATAGTGTAAAAAAAACTGTGTAAGTTGAAAGTTAATAACTCAACTTCACAGTTTTTTTACACTCTCCTCTAGCCTGTTTAAGTATGACTGTAATTGTACATTGATTGTCAAAAAATATAATCATATTTTTCTAGCAATAAATAACATTTAACACACTTTTCTTGAAAAAAACGATTTAAATTAATATTTTCTCCAAACCATTTTATTGACTACTCCAGTATATGACTGAATTAGTTTTACTACTTTTGTACTTACATTTTCTTCTACATAATCTGGTACTGGTATTCCTAAATCATTGTCCTTATTCATTTCTACTGCTGTGTCTACTGCCTGTAATAATGATTTTTCATCTATTCCTGCTAAGATAAAACATGCTTTATCCAATGCTTCCGGTCTTTCTGTACTTGTTCTTATACATACTGCTGGAAATGATCTATTGATACTTGTAAAATATGAACTTTCTTCTGGTAATGTTCCACTATCACTTACTACTGCAAATGCATTCATCTGTAGATTATTATAGTCATGGAATCCTAATGGTTCATGCTGTATTACTCTAGGATCCAATTTAAATCCTGATTCTTCTAGTCTTTTCTTGCTTCTTGGATGACATGAATATAATATTGGCATATCGTATTTTTCTGCCATCTTATTAATGGCATTAAATAATGATAAAAAGTTCTTTTCGGTATCAATGTTCTCTTCTCGATGAGCACTTAGTAATATATATCCGCTTTCCTTTAAATTAAGTTTTTCTAATATATTAGATGCAGTTATTTCATCAATATTATTAGACAATACTTCTGCCATTGGTGAACCAATCACATATGTTCGCTCTTTTGGCACTGAAGAAGCATTCAAATATCTTCTTGCATGTTCTGTATAGCACAAATTCACGTCACTTGTAACATCTACTATTCTTCTATTTATTTCCTCGGGTAAATTTTCATCAAAACAACGATTACCTGCTTCCATATGGAATATTGGTACTTTCAATCTTTTTGCAGAAATGACACTCAAACATGAATTTGTATCCCCTAAAACAATTAATGCATCAGGCCTAACTTCTTTGATTAATTTATAAGATTTATTTATCACATTACCCATTGTTTCACCCAAATCATTACCAACTACACCTAAATAATAATCTGGTTTACGTATACCTAATTCATTGAAAAACACCTCATTTAATTCATAATCATAATTTTGACCTGTATGTACAATAATATGGTCAAAATATTTATCACATTTCTTCATAATGATAGACATTTTAATGATTTCTGGTCTTGTGCCTACTATAGTCATTAATTTCAGTTTTTTCATGCCAATATGTACTCCTTATTTAAAATAATGCATATATAAATTCTTATGATTATCTATCCACTCTATCATTTCTTTTATTTGTTCTTCATACGAAGGAACAATAAAGTCAAAATCATTTCTAGTCCCATATAAAGATTTATCATGCTTGATTCCATCTACCTTGTTAATCTTGAGACCCTTACAAGTATATTTATTAAATAATGTTAATAATGCATATTTGTTAGTAACTTTATTATTAACCAAATTATATAACCCTGTTAAATTTTCATAACTTGCTTTATGCATTGCTTTAGCAAGTGTCAGTGTTGTCACTCCAGTCCATAATGATTTTTCAAAACCATTTATTTCACCATCTTGTTTCATGAACCAATTAAATAATCCTATTCCGTTTTCATTGATATCTGGACCAATTATCGAATTTCTAAAAGTAAGATTTTTTTTATCGTTCAATTCGCCAAGAGCCTTTGTTTTATCATAATAAGTTTCACCATCAGGATTATCCCTCTCAGTATAATGGCCTCTTTTACCTGAAAATACACAATCAGTACTCATATGTATTATTTTTGTTTTCATATCTTTAGTTACTTTTACTAAAAAATGAGGTAAATAAGAATTTAATAAAATTGCTTTATCAATATTATTTTCAGCCACCTGATTTAATAACCCAATACAATTAATTACTATATCATAATTACCATTTCCAATAAGAGCATTTAAATCATCAAAATTAGTAGCATCCATAACATAAGTCTTACAATATGATAAATCTCTCATTTCTAAACCTTCGACTACTTCGCCTTGCTCCTTTAAATAATGGACAATCATATGACCAGCCATACCACCTGCTCCAAGAATAAGATATCTCATTATTTTTCCTCCCAAGTAATTAACTCTTCTTTTACAAGCTTTACCTCTAATAATTTTTCTTTAACAGCTTCCAATGACATTAACTTTGTATTGTTTGAATTAAATTCTGATAATTCATTCCTACTAAGATTGCCTTTAGTAAAATATTTATCATAGTTTAGATCTCTTTTATCGATTGGTACTCGATAGAAGTTTCCCAAATCTATTGCATTAGCACATTCTTCATTTGTCAGTAATGTCTCATACATCTTTTCCCCATGTCTAATCCCTATTACTTTGATTTCGTTATCGGCATTAAATAGTTCTTTCACTGCATGTGCTAAAATTCCAATAGTACATGCTGGTGCTTTTTGAACAAAGATATCACCACTTTCTCCATGTTCAAATGCAAACAATACTAAATCTACTGCTTCTTCTAGTGTCATGACAAATCTTGTCATTGTTGGATCGGTTACTGTTAGATCATTTCCTTCTTTTATCTGGTTAATAAAAAGAGGTACCACACTACCTCTTGATGCTAAGACATTTCCATATCTTGTACACATGATACTCGTTTTATTTGGATCAACTGTTCTACTTTTAGCTACAATTACTTTTTCCATCATTGCTTTACTTGTTCCCATTGCATTTACAGGATATGCTGCTTTATCGGTTGATAAACATACTACTCTTTTAACTCCACATTCAATTGCTGCTGTTAAAACATTTTCAGTACCTAAAATATTTGTCTTAACAGCTTCAATTGGAAAGAATTCACAACTAGGAACTTGTTTCAATGCTGCTGCATGAAAAATGAAATCAACTCCATGCATAGAATTTTTGATACTGTTGATGTCTCTTACATCACCGATATAAAACTTAAGTTTATAAAAAACATCAGGATATTTAGCCTGATACTCATGTCTCATATTATCTTGTTTTAATTCATCTCTAGAAAATACTCTGATTTCTTTGATATCTGTTTCTAGAAATCTATTTAATACTGCATTACCAAAAGATCCAGTTCCTCCAGTAATCAATAATGTTTTATCTTTGAATAGTGTCATAAAATTTTCTCCTCTCTTATCTTATTTTCAAAATATTTGTCTAACCATATTTGTTGTAATACACAATAAGGTAAAAGTATTATTGCATTAGTCCAAACAACTATACTCCAATTATTAATATATTTAGAAATCAACAATATAAATATAAATTTAAATATTGTTCCTAATGTATAACATATAGTTTGCAATCTCATTTTTGCTAGGCCACATACTATTGTCGATAACATGCTACTATAAACAAATACACTACCAAAACATGCAAAAGACAAAGCAATGAAATAATCAATTCGTATTGATCTATCTCCTAACCATATGTCAAATAATATTTGCATAAAAGGAATTAATAAAAATTCAAAAATAATTATTAAAAATCCAATTTTTTTAATTTTTTTATATAAATCATTTAACCAAACCCATTTTTTCTCTGTCATTGCTTTTGTTACAACAGACCAAATTGGTGTCATAGCCAAACTTACCACCGTCGATATTAAACTAGTTATTTTATAATAAAAAGTATACTCTGTAGTATACTCTGGTCCAAACAAGTTTGTTATTAAAAATTCATTAGTATTAATTATTAGCATATATAAGATCTGGCAAATAAAAAATATACCACCAATACTTAATACTATCCTAATATATTTCTTCTCAATATACTTTACACTTGGTTTACAATCTTTTAAATTTGTAGAAAAAATAACGATTCCACCAATGACAATGGGTAAATTTGAAAATATCATATATGCAATAGAAAGATTGATTAGCGATTCTGCCATACTATCAAATCTAAAGATTAACACAAATAATAATTGCAAAACACTAATACACAATGTCAAAAAATTATTTATTGAAGATTTTTGCATTGCATAAAAAATTGCGCTAATTGAGGTTAATATTAATCTCAATATAATCGCAAAAAGAATAAATAATGTTGATATATATAATGTTTCAGTTGAAACTATACTTTTAGAAATATTAAAAAGAGTATTAAGGTCAATAAATGATAAAAGAATAATTCCAATAACAAATATCACAAAACTCACTATTATTGAAATAAACAGTCCAGATGAAATTATATATTTAGATTTTATTCTATTATTTTCTGATAATGCAATTGTCAAATTATTCCTTATTCCATTACCAATACCCAAATCAAAATTTAAAAACCATGTAAGAACTGATAGCATCGTATACCAAACTCCTAAAATTTCATTATTATTAAAATATGAAATGAACGCAGGTGTAGTCATTAAAGATATAACTAAAGCTAATCCTTTAATAAAAAAAGCAAAAAATGTATTTTTTAAAACAATTCTATCATTATCATTTATTTCTTTTAACTTTTTTGAAAAAATATTCATTACAGTTGTTTTCTCCTTAACTCAGCATTGGTACAATCTACAGCTTTATTGATATCTGGTATATTATAATACTTTTTGACTTCTCCTTTTTTTCTTAGTAATCTTCTAAATACTCTTTTAACAAATAATAAATATTTATAGTAGTTACCTAAAAGTAATAAGCGAAACTTAGAAAAGCCATATGAACTTGCGTGAGAAATAATCTCATTAGAAAATTGTGGATATTTTTTTAGACAGATTGCATCTAAAACATCTATTCTAAATTTATCCTGTTCTTTCTTAGCGTTAAAATCATTTAATGCATGCAATACCGTATCCGCCCAAATGCTTTCGACACTATATATTTTAGGAACTTTTTGAGCCCAAATATATCCATCATGCCCAATAAAATGTGGAGCATCTTCTAATTTTCCTGTATGCTTACCTGTTGCTGAATTTGCTGACCCACTTTTCAAACAAATACCAGAAACTGTAACCGGAAACTCTACTTTATATACTTTTTCACAAATAAGTGATAGAGCTGTAGACATATAAATATCTGGTGTTAAGCCACTAAAATAGTTACCTGTCATTTCTTTAACTTGATCCAAAATAGTTTTCTTTATGATTCCATGATATATTCTTGGCAAATCTAAGCTTTGATATTCTTGTCCACCTTTATTCATTAAATCATGCAAGCCCTTTGAACAATCAATTAATTTGCCTTTATTTTTTATATAAGATAAACATAAATATCCATTTTCACCACCTTTAACAATTGGATGTTCTGATGGCCAAATATATACTGAATTCAATCCAGGAATAAGTGCATCTATTCTGTTGGCTTTTATATACTTTGTAGCTTTTATAATATTAGGCAAAATTCCATCATCATCTCCTATCATACAAACATATTCTCCAGATGATAATGATAGTGCTAAACTAAAGTTATCTACAAATGACAAAGTTTTATCACAATAATTATATAGAATATCATCACATTTTAGTTTCAATATTTCTTCTTTTAGTTTATCCTCATCGCTATTATCCTGAATAACTATTTGCAAATCTTCTAGTTTCAAAGAAACTATTTGTTTAACTACTTCTATACAATACTTTTGTCTATTCTTTGTTGGGATAACTATAGAGATCAAATATTTATTCATTTTCATTCACACCTTCTAATATTCATTCTATCTTTATAATACTGATTCATCATCATTCCAATAAACATCCATAGCATAACATCACATGCATACGAGAAATAACATACCTCAAATAAAGAGTTAACATATATAATCATAATCATTACATAATAAATACAATTACACTTTTTTAATATATACCTTCCTTTTTTCTCTAAATTAATAAACGCAATTAAATAATTAATTGCACCAACTAGTCCACACTTATATACAAGATCTAATATAATATTATGTGCTCCTGATCCAATGCCAGATAAAGACTTCATTCCAACTCCGAAAAAAAGATTATTATTGAAAGTTTCTTTTAAGATTTCAATCCATCCATCAATTCTATTACTTGATAATGAATTTAATGTAATATTATTTTGACCAGTAGTATATCCACCTAATAACGTTAATATATCTGCATCGTTTAGTAACAAAATAATAATCAATATAAATAATATTAATAGCAGCATTCTTTTAATATATCTATCTTTATGTCCGTCCATAGATTTATAAATAAAAAAAACAACTAACATAAATGTTAAAATTATTCCACCCCGTGACTTAGTCAATACTATTGAAACAGAAAATAATATTATTAAAGTAATCTTAAAAATAGTTTTAATACGAACGAAAAAAATTAATGTGAGAATAGGAATTAATATTGATGCAATAATATTTGTTCCACCATATGGAATAACCATGGCAGATTTGTATCTTAAATCCAAATAACTATACTCCATATTAAAAAAAGTATATATAACTTGTAAACAAATTATTATACCAAAAAAAATAATACTTTTTTTCAAAAAAATTTGCTGCTTATTTGTTATAGTAACATTAATGTATAAAAAATATGTAACAGCACTACTCAATGTGATAGCATAATACCAAAAATAATCTGATGCAGTAGAATCATAAAAGAAAGGAAGTGCATCTAGCACGCACTTGATTAATAGACATTTTAAAATAATATCAACTTTTATTTTATTATTAATATTTAATAAAATAAAAAAAATAGAGCTTAAAACCATAATACAAAAATGAATTACAATTACATGTCCTTCGATAAATGGTACCACCATATCTTCAAAATCTGTTGCTCCATTATAATTTACAAATGCAAATAAAAACAATGTAATCAAATGATATATTATTAGATAACTTTTAATATTTATTTTCATTACTCATCCTGTAAGATTTTATATAACCTAATATAATTATTCACCATTGTCTTTTTTGCATACGTATCTATCTTATTTATATCAAACTGTTTATTTAACATTTTCATACATGCTTTACATAATTCATTACAATTACCATATTCGACAAATTCACTATATTCTTTTAACGCAATCATTTCAGGTGCTCCGGCCTTGAATCCTACAATCGGTGTTCCACAACTTAGACTTTCAGCTGTTACCATTGAAAAAGTTTCCTTTTTACTTGTTAATAAAGTTAAATCTGCCATAGAATAATATTTTGCTAATTCTGTCTGATCTGATATGGGACCTAAAAGAATAACATTATCTGGAACAGTTATTTTTTTTTCATATGGACCAGCTACTATAATTTTTACATTTTCATTTATCATCAATTTAGCTAACTCTATTACATAATAGCCTCCTTTAATATGATTAGGATTATCATTAAAAAAAGGAGTTACATGTAAAATTATTTTTTCATTAGATAAGTTGTTTTTTTTCTTTAATGACAATGTCTCATTATCATCATAATTGTGAAAAATACTAGTATCTAATCCATTCATAACAACAACATGCCTAAAATCTTTTAATGCATATGATTGTTTTGCTCTTTTCATGAGCCATGGTGAAACAGAAGCTATAATTATTTTATCGTTATCGAAACCATTAAATGCTTTTATCATACGTTTCCACATATAATTTGTTCTATCAAAAAAAATAGAATGAAATTCTGTTTTTAGTTTGTCACAATTATAACAACCTTGTTTGCTCACCCATTTATTACAATCTAATGAATGTCCACATCCTCCTGTATACATGAACTCAGCATGTAATGTAAGTACTGTTTTTATTTTATTTTTTTTCAACCATTCAATGAGCCTATATATATTAACAAAATACCCATTAAGACAGTGAATATGTACTATATCCGGCTTCTCTTTTTTAATAATATTCACTAATTTTTGTGTAGAAAAAAAGAACCTAGCATAAGGTACTCCAGAAATATTAGCTATAAAGTGATTAAAATGAGAATAAATCTCGCCACATACTTTATAAACATTATCTTCTTTTATTTTTTTTCCTCTTCCATAACAAACAACAGATTTTTTGTTCAAATTTGTTAATACATTGTGAATATCATACATTATTTTACCTGTACTACCATTTTTATAAACAGAGTTTATTTGAAGAATTTTCATACAACACCTTCTTTATTAATAATATCATTTAAATACTTTTCCAATTTTTTTCCATTAATATAAGCATTGTGATTTTTTTTGACAATTTCATCTGCTTTTAATACATAACTATTTCTTAGTTCATCATTCACCATTATTTTAATGATTCTATCTTTTAAGTTGTTTTTATCTGTTATTACATATGCACAATCATTATTAATACAATATTCAGTGAGAGCAATATCTCTAGGTGCTACTACCATCAAACATGTATCACTATTCAATATATCTGCAATTTTTGTAGAAAAGGTGTATTTTACTCTATCTATATATTCACCTGTAATATCTTCAACATGTAGAGCTACTTTGCTTTTAGATACAATTTTAGAAACTTTTGATGAGTTAACATAACCATGAAATTTTATACTATTAATAAATTTAAAATTATTTATAATTTCTTGATCATCACACCCTGAAAAAATATCTAATTTATATTTCCCATTTAAATCGTCTAGAACTTTACCTATCTCTATCAAAGTTTTCCATCTTCCTAAAGAAAGATTCCCTAAATATACAAAATCATATTCTTCTTGCATCTTTTTCTCTTTTATTAGAGTAGGTACTGATAAATATGATATAGTATTTGCTGATGGAAATAAAGATTTATAATCGTCTCGCATTAGATCTGTAATAGTAACAATGTTGGCATTTTCTGATAAATATTTATTCATTTTTTTCTTTATCCTATTGTGTTGAACTTTATAAAAAAAACTTTTTGTTTTCGGTTGGTAATAATAATAGTCATCAGTATAAAAAAACACAGCCGGAATATTTTGCATTTTTGAAATATATTTAGTAATACTATATATAAAAAGAGATTGACCTGGAAAAACAATTAATATTTCAGGATTTTCTTTTTTTACCCAATTTTTTAGTGAATCGGTTTTCCACTTACCAATTTTCCAAATTATATCTCTAAATAATAAAATATTTTCTTTTGTATTTATATTTTTAGTTTGGCTTTTTTCCCTAATTATTTTATTTTTATATGAATTCACTTCATCAAAAGCAACTTTTTTTCCAATATTTTTTCTATATACAATATTTCTTAAAACCATATTATCAGATAATAAGAACCAACTGGTGCATACATTTTCATCTGGAAAAGACGATTTAATATACAATTGACATACTTGCACATTGGAGATATTTTTAATAATTGACTTTATAGTTAATCCCATATTCGTTAATGAATTTGTACAGTTATGACTAATAATCATAATTTTCATTTTATCATTCCTTTTACCAATATTTATACTGTATCTATCTGGATTAAAATAAATTTATTAAAAAATCATTGTTATAAATAGCTAATTATATGTTAAATACTTTTAACATAATACAAGAATTTAATTATACTTAGATAAAACAATTGATTATTAATAAGTTATTTGCATAAACAGCTATTTAATCTCTTTCATATAAATCCCTTGTATATACTTTATCTCTTACATCTTTGATTTCTTCTGTAACTCTATTTACTACTATTACATCACACATCTTTTTAAATTTACCTAAATCAGTAATGACCTTACTATTAAAGAACGTTTTCTCTTTAAGTGTTGGTTCATATACTACAACTTCTATACCTTTAGCTTTTATCCTTTTCATGATTCCTTGGATTGCACTTGCTCTAAAATTATCTGATCCACTTTTCATCGTTAATCGATAAATTCCTACAACTTTCGGTTTTCTATCAAGTATCTCTTGGGCTATGTGATCTTTTCTTGTTGTATTTGATGATACTATTGCTGATATTAAGTTTTCTGGTACATCTTTGTAATTAGCTTTTAATTGCTTTGTGTCTTTTGGTAAACAATATCCTCCATATCCAAATGATGGATTATTGTAATGATTACCAATTCTTGGATCTAAACAAACCCCTTCAATGATTTGTTTTGTATTTAACCCTTTAACTTCAGCATAAGTATCTAATTCATTAAAATAAGCTACCCTTAATGCTAAATACGTATTTGCAAACAATTTTATTGCTTCTGCTTCTGTACTGTCTGTAAATAAAATAGGGATATCTTCTTTGATAGCCCCTTCTTTTAATAATTCAGCAAATAATTTTGCTCTTGCACTTTGCTCACCAACAACTATCCTTGAAGGATATAGATTATCATATAGTGCTTTTCCTTCTCTTAAAAATTCTGGTGAAAAAATAACTCTATCTGTATTAAACATCTTATTTACTTGTTTGGTATAACCTACAGGTATTGTACTTTTGATAACAATAAACGCTTTAGAATTATATTCCAAAGCTAATTTAATAACACTTTCTACTGCACTAGTATCAAATGAATTTGTTTTATCATCATAGTTAGTAGGTGCAGCTACTACTATGATATCTGCATCACTATATGCTTCTTTAGCATCAATAGTTGCATATAGATCTAATTTTTTGTTTAATAAAAAGTCTTCTATTTCTTTATCTTTAATAGGAGACTTTTTATTATTAATCATATTTACTTTTTCTTCTATAATATCTATTGCTACAACATGATTATGTTGTGCTAATAATGTAGCGATACTTAATCCTACATATCCTGTTCCTGCTATTGTTATGTTCATTATCATACCTCTTCTTAATCTAGATAGAATAAAATCAAAAACTTTTAACAAACTTTATTAACTATTCCTTTCAAAATCCAATAAATTACTAAATATAAAGAATAAAAAATATTCAGCCTTTCAAAATTTCTATATATTTCCCAATGATATTTAATAAGTTTAATCTTATTACTCGAAATTGATCCAGCGACTACCCTATGACTTCCCAAAACTTGATCAATGCATTGCAAATTATTGCTTTTCTTAATAACATCTAACCAAAGTATATAATCGTTTCTTCGTTTTATATTTTTTGCGTATATTTTTCCCAATTTAGAAGCATCATATATTACAGTAGAATTTCCTGGACAATTCTTTAATAATTCATAATAATTAGCCAATTTCTCATATTTAATAATCTTATTTAACGATTCGCCTGTTTCATTTATTTTATCGTAATATGTGCAAGTAAAATCACAGTTATTAAGGGACATATAACTAATTTGAATTTGTAATTTATCACTTTTCCATAAATCATCACTATCTAAAAAAGCTATATATTTACCGTTTGCAAGTTCAATACCTTTATTTCTAGCTAACGCTGCTCCACTGTTTGTTTTTTGATGAAAATACTTTATTCTAGAATCTTTATCAGCGTAATTTTTTATTATATTAGCGGTATTATCAATAGAACAATCATTTACTATCATTAATTCCCAATTTTGATAAGTTTGATTTAATACTGACTCAATACTTTCACCAATATATTTTTCTGCGTTATAAGCAGGCATGATTATACTTACTAAATCTTCCATCAAATTATCCCTCCGTTATTCGTATTGAATCAATTAAAGAAAAATAATTTACATTAAAATTCCTTTCATAACTCATATTCCCAAATGCTTTATTACACATTCTACCAATCTTTCCTGGGAATTTAGATAATATAAAAACAAATGGATTCAATAACTTTGTTAGATGAATATTCTTTCCATTTACTTTAGCTATCTCCTGTACCATCTTTGATGTTGATACATATTCTTCATTCTGTGGAAAATAAATTCCGCTATTTTCCTTATCAATACATTCCTTTATGAAATAACATAAATTACCTATAAATAATATGCTTCTTTCATTTTTGATATCTGGAAATATTGGTAATTTTTTGGCCAGTTTTGATAACATCTGATAGTTGCCTTTGCTTCCCGGTCCATATATCATTGGTGGCCTTAAGATACATACTTTAAAATTATCATCACCTAATGTTTTTAGTTTTATTTCTGCCTGTAATTTACTGTCACCATAAAAATTAGCTGGTTCTAGTTTAGTATCTTTGGTTATTACCTTCTTCTTTCCATATGGGGCACTTTCACCGTAAACTATAATTGATGACATATAGATAAATTGTTTAACTTTCGATTCTTTAGCTTTAATTGCTGTTTCATAAGCTAGATCACAATTAACTGTATAATAAAGCATCTTTCTCTCTTCACTTACATGTCCAATATCAGCATGAGCTATCCCTGCAACATGAAAAATTGAATCATATCCACTAAAATCGTATTCTTTCCAGTTTGGATCAAGCATATCCAGGGTATTTATCTGATAATCATCTGGATAGTTTTCTTCGATATACTTTTCAAACGATGTACCGATATAACTATTAGCTCCAGTTATTAATATTTTCTTCATGTTATATCACCATCTTTTTTATGTAATTCTCCAGTTCCTCCTTCAACTACTCCATCAGATTTAATAACTGACAAAATAGTTCCAAAGAAGCATTTAACATCAAATAAAAAAGAGATACGTTCCACGTATTCTCCATCTAATCTTGCTTTCACTGGTATTTCTAACTCGTCTCTACCATTTATTTGTGCCCAACCGGTTAATCCTGGTCTTACATCATTAGCGTGATACTTATCCCTTTGAGCCACTAGATCATCCTGATTCCAAAGAGCTGGTCTTGGTCCAATGATTGACATCTCACCTTTTAGAATATTAAGTATCTGTGGTAATTCATCCAAAGAAGTTTTTCTTAAAAAATGACCAGCTTTAGTAATATACTGATCAGGATCTGCTAACATATGAGTTGGCATATCTTTTGGTGTATCAATATACATCGTTCTAAATTTATAAATATTGAAATATGTTTTATTGATGCCAACTCGTTTTTGTTTAAATAATATTGGTCCTTTACTATCTAATTTTATCCAGACACATAAAATTAAAAATACTGGACTTAATACTATCAATCCACAAAGCGATAAAATAAAATCAATAATTCTTTTTATCCCCTTTTTATACATCCATTATCCCCTTTCTTCGATAATATTCTTTCTATCAATAACCATTGAACTACCAATAGTTTCAAATGATTGAATATGTGTTTTTGGTCTAATCACACAGTGCCCATATATTAATGAAAATTTATCAATGACTGTATCATGATGAATGATTACATTACTGCTAATAATCGATCCTTCTTTTACTACTGCTTTTGATTCAACTGATGCAAATGGAAAGATAACTGTTCCTTCTTCAATAATTGATTCTGGTGAAATAAAAGACATTGGATCTATCAAAGCGGTAACAGTCAAATTCATTTCTTTACATTTTTTAGTTAGTTGATAACGCATTTGATTATTTCCGATTGCTATAAACACTTCATCATGATCATTTTTATATTTAGATAAATCATTTATTTTACCTACTACGTAATTATCATTTGAATTATCATCTAAAAAATGAATCGTATCATAAAGATTCATCCGCTTTGCAATATCAAAGCAGCATCTACCATGACCTCCAGCTCCAATTATTAATAACTTTTTCATCAGTTTGATACACCTTCTTCCTTAGGTTTATAAGTTGGTACGATGTCTTTTACTAATAATCGAACATCACTGGTTTCTTTATAAACTGCTTCTTTTAAGTTTGTTAGTTTATTAAAGAAGGTTGTTTCATCTAATGCGATTGGTTTGCCAATGTGAATTAGATGATTTGGTGTATTCTGTAACCCTTCTTCTTTCATTAACAATTCTTCATATAATTTTTCACCCGGTCTTAATCCAGTATATTTAATCTTGATATCAACATCCGGTTCATATCCTGAAAGTTTAATTAAATTACGAGCCATATCTGCTATTTTTACCGGTTCTCCCATATCCAAGATAAAGATCTCACCACCTTTAGCATAGGCCCCAGCTTGTAAGACTAAAGAAACAGCTTCAGGTATTGTCATGAAATATCTGATAATATCAGGATGTGTTACGGTTACTGGGCCTCCTTCTTTAATCTGCTTTTTAAATAATGGAATAACCGATCCGTTTGACCCTAAAACATTACCAAATCTTACTGCTACATATTCTGTTTGCGACTGTTTATTGTAACTTTGAACAATCATCTCACAGATTCTTTTAGTAGCACCCATGATATTAGTTGGATTTACTGCTTTATCTGTTGATATTAAAATAAATTTCTTAGTTTTATATTTATCAGCAGCTTTTACTACATTCAATGTTCCAAAAACATTATTTTTAACTACTTCATTAGGACTATCTTCCATCAACGGTACATGTTTATGTGCTGCTGCATGGTAAACAATATCAGGTTGATATTTTTCAAATAATTTATCCATTTTTTTAGAATTTCTAACTGAAGCGATGATTGTTTCTAAATTAAGGTTAGGATATTTATGTTTTAACTCTAATTGAATGTCATAGGCATTGTTTTCATAAATATCAACAATAATTAACTGCTTAGGACCACTAGCAGCAATCTGACGGCATAGTTCACTGCCAATCGAACCACCGCCACCAGTTACCATTACTACCTTACCAGTCACATAACGAATGATATCTTCAATATTAACCTTAATAGGCTCTCTACCAAGCAAATCCTGTATTTCTACATCTTTAAAATCACTAATATGAATATCACCGTTGATCATCTGATAAATACCTGGCAATTTTTTTATCTGACATTTTGTTTCTTTACAAATATTTAAAATATTGGCTACTTCTTTTCGATTACCAGAAGGCATTGCTAGTAGCATCTCCTCAACACCAAACTTTTTAGCTGCTTCAATGATTTTTTCACGACCACCATAAACAGTTACATCATGAATTCGACGTCCTTGTTTTGATTTATCATCATCAATAAAACAAACAACTTTTTTGTAAACAGAAGGATTATAAGTAATCTCCTGATAAGTCTTTTCCCCAGCTAAACCGGCTCCAATAATCATTACTTTTTGTAATTCACGTCGGCTTTTAGGGACAATATGCGATTTATACATTCGAATAAAACGATATGAAAACCTTGTTATTCCTAAACATAACGTTAATAATAAAAAATACAAAAAATAACATGCTTCAGGTAAATCCTTGTTAGCTATTTCAAAAATAACTATATTAACCAAACTACAAAGAATCGATGACGTTATGACATTAAACAACTCGGTTACCGAAGCAAACTGCCATAAGCTTTTATACATTTTCATTAAAAACAAAATAGCAATATTTAAAATAATCACTATCAATAAGACGCTATTGATATTGCTGACATATGTCTGTTCTAATAAACCCTCAAATCTAAGTATCAAGGAACCATACAAGGAAAAGATGATACTTAATATATCAACAATAATTAACATTAATTGCCTTACCCTCAATTTCCTAATATCCATTTTCTTTCCCAAATATTAGATCCTCACAGATCTATCACTCTTCTCTCCCTTCACTTATTTTTAAACACAAAAAAGAACATAGTCTCCCCTTACCCCAAGGGAAGACTATGTTCAAATTATAAAATGTGCGGTAAACCAGCTACATTTATCTAATTTTGCTTGTAATTTCCAATCCGGCAACAAACCTGCGATCCATAAATTCTAAATCTAAAGTCGCTAGTTTATTGTGCTTGTCCACTTTTACAATGTGATCTTGATAATGAACTAACGGTCCTTTGTATATTTTAGCTCGTTTATCTTCAATAAATGCTTGGGACATTCTTAAGATACCTTTGCTATCTAACATATACTCAAACATTTTAATTTCATCATCTCTTAACGCACTTACATCAGCTTTTTTTAATTCTTTAATCAAACCTTCTTTAGGCTCTTTAATATTAAAAAGAAATTGGTCAAAATCTAATTGCTCTAAATTACTTCTTACAAAAATATAGCCTGGAAACAATGGTTTAATTGCATTACCTTTTATATCTCTTCGATAATACTCATACATTGGTATAAAAGCGTCTAAACCTTTTTTTCTTAAAAGTGAACACAATTTATCCTCTTTAACAACTAAAACAAATAATACATACCAGTTCATTAATTCACCTAAGACTTACTAGTAACTTCTAGAGGAACCTTAATCATTCGTCCAAACAAACTACCTAAAAAAGCAGTTCTTTTATGACGATCAATTTTTTTAATCATTTCCTCTTTTCCCATTAACGGTCCTTCTTGGACAATTAATTTAGAATTAACTATTACTCCTGTTGAATGTACAATTGAATGATCTTCATTTAATAATGATTCCAAAAATTCTTTTTCCTCATTACTTAAAGACATCACTGATTGTGTATCATTTTGCAATACTTTCATCGTAGAGCTTAGATTACCCTCTAATTTACTTACAACATCATAAAACTCTTTTGAATCAAGATTTGTTTCTACAAAGATATAATTTGGATACATTGGCTTTTCTATAAACATTTTCTTACCATCTTTTTTCCAAAAGCGTTCCGACTTAACAATAAAAGCTTTCATATCGGGTTGTTTGTTGAACCAGACCAATAAATCCTTAATTTTTTCATTATTTTCAAAAATAATATACCAATTCATCCAATTCCCCCTTAAAATATATAGTAGCTCCTAATCATAAAATTACATAAATTAAAATACTCTACGAACAAGTAAATTTTAATTGCTACGATAGCATTCTAGCATTTATTTTAATAAAATGATAGGAAAATCGTGTAAAATTTTAATTTTAGCCATATTTTTAAGAAAAAAAGTAAAAATTTGACTTATATTAGATACTTTTTTATTTTATTTTTGGTCAATTTGTGGTCAGGAGAAATAATTATAAGAAAGGAGTAAGAGTTATGCCCAGAAGAGGAGAAAATATTTTTCATCGTAAAGATGGTAGATGGGAGGCGAGATATGTTAAAGAAATAACAAACGATAATAAAAAGGTTTATGGAAGTGTTTATGCTAAAACATATAAGGAAGTAAAGTTAAAGAGAGACAGAATATGTGTTGCTTTAGCTAATGGAAATCTTGTTATTAGTAAAGATACTTTAGGTTTTTATATTCGCCAATGGTTAAAGTTTCACAAAGTCCGTTTCAAAATTTCTACTTATGTAAAATATTATAGTGTAGTAGATAATTATTTATTACCTTATTTTGATAAAATTCCACTAAAGGATTTATCCAGTCGTCATATAGATGCTTTTACTAATAGTTTGTTAACTAAAGGTAAAAATGGGAATCCGTTATCTTCTAAAACAGTAAAAGATATTTTATTAATTTTAAAAAATGTATTTAAGTTTATTCAAACTGAATATAATATTAATATAAATATTAATATTGTTTATCCTCATAACCCCAAAAAGGAGAGTAGAATATTAACTAAGGCAGAATTTATTAATCTAAACAATGTTTTATTACAAGATATTGATCCTAGTAAATTCGGGGTTTTAATCGCAATGGCAACTGGTATCAGAATTGGAGAACTTTGTGCTTTAAAGTGGAGTAATATTAATCTTGATGAAGATTATTTGTACATTGAAAAGACCATGCAGAGAATTAAAAATTTAGAAGGTAATGGTCCTAAAACAATAATAATAGAACAGTCACCAAAAAGTGCAACTTCTATAAGAAAAATACCAATTCCAAAAAATCTAATTCCTTTATTTAAAAAGTTTAAACAAAATGATGATTGTTACTTATTAACAGGTAAACCAGATAAATTTATCGAACCACGGGCATTAGAAAAAAAGTTTAAAAGATATATAAAATTAGCAGAGATTGAAAGTGCTAATTTCCATATGTTAAGACATACATTTGCAACATTATGTATTGAAGAAGGTTTTGAAATCAAATGTTTAAGTGAAATTCTAGGCCATAGTGGTTCACAAATAACATTGGATCGTTATGTTCATTCATCATTTAAATCTAAAAAAGATTGGATAGATAAATTCGCAAGTATTAATATTTCTAGTCATTGATTCTTGTCAGTTTCTTAAAGTGCTTATTTAACTAAGCACTTTTTTTAGTGGTCTATGATTATTTTACTCTACGACATTTTTATTTTTCCACCTTTTTTAAATTTTATACAAAAAAAGGCAAAGTAGTATTAAAAAATTTTTATACTATCTTTACCTTTATAAAAGCCATCAATACATAAGTATATTCTTATCATCCGGTAAGGTATTGCACCCTTTTAAACCATATTTTCTGCTTCTCAAAATGATTCATATAAATTATCTGGTTGTATTTAAATAATAACACAAATGTCCAAATTGGTCTATAAAAAATTAAAAATATAGACTATTATAACCATCTGTTTTAATAATAATTTATCTAACTATATAATATAAATACTTTTCAAAAACTAAAATTACTTTTTTTGAAAGATAATAAAAATATTGTCGATTCAACAATAAAATGTTAAAATATAGAAAAGTAAATAGATGACTTTGAGCATATTGTAAAAATATTACAGAGTGAAAAAGCTGATTACTAACTGGAATATACCAGATTTTTACATATGTTAATGAGGTAAGGATCAAAAATAAGCTAATATTTAGTTTATTTTAGGTTCTTACCTTTTTTGTTATTTAAAGGAGACTAGAGAAATGAAAAAAATAAGACTTAATATTACTGATTTTAAAACAATTATTGATAATGATTACTACTACGTTGATAAGAGTTTATTAATTAAAGATGTTTTGAATGAAAAAGTTGTTTTTTATATTCGACCTAAAGGATTTGGTAAAAGCTTAAATATGAGTATGCTATACTATTTCTTTTCCATAAATGAAAGTAACAATAGTTATTTGTTTGAACAATTAAAAATATCACAAGATAAAAAAGCTAAACTTCATCAAAATAAATATCCAGTAATTGCCCTATCATTTAAAGATTTAACAGCTAATAATTTTAATGATATGATCATTGGCTATCAAAATATACTTAAAACCTGGTTAAAAAATAATATTGCTAATTACAAAAAAGAAGCCACTCTATATAATCTCACTACAGAAAATATATCTATTATTGACCTATCAAACTCTTTATCAACCATTAGTCAATATTTAAAAGATTACTACCATCAAAATGTAATAATTCTAATTGATGATTATGATACCCCATTATATTTCAGTTCATTTAATCACTATAACGACAAAGCAGAACAGTTTATCAATAATCTAATCAAACACACAACTAATAATAAAGCAATATTCAAAGCTATCTTTACCGGTAGAACAACTTTAAAATACGAATACTGTTATATTTATAATTATCAAAACAATACTATTTTTACTCCTTCTAAAAATATATATTTTGGATTTAATGAAGAAGAAATAAAAAATTTACTACAAGCATATCAGCTAATATCTAAATTACCAGATATTAAAAAATATTTTGGCGGTTATTATTTTTCCAACCAATTATTATATCATCCTGCTTGGGTCATGACTTATCTTAGAAATCCTAAAAATTATGAAATTAATGTCATTGAAAATGATTTTTGGATCAATGATCTTTTAACAACAAAAAGTTTTTTAATAGAAACAGAATTGAATAAATTACTTTCAAATAGAACAATAACTAAAAAAGTTAATCAAAATATCTCATTTTCAAATCTAACATTTCATAACAATATCTATATTTATTTTATATTTAATGGATTACTTACTTTGGATGGCAGTGTCAATAATTATCTAACGATCCAACATTTAAAATTACCTAATCTTACTACGAAAATGCAATGTTTAAACATATATTATCACTGGTATCAAAATTATATTATTAGTAAACGTGAAAAATTTCTTTATGCCTTATTTAATCACGAAACAAATACTATCCAGGAAATATTCATTAAAATCATGAATATCTCATTTGTACCGCATGTTTACAATATTGAATATTATCAAGGTTTACTAGAACTATTATTGGGTCCATTAATGCAAAAATCCAGCAGTCAGCCGATGTGGCGTCGTGTAATTGTACCAGAAAAATTAACATTTAATAGTTTACATCTCGTAATTCAAAAAATATTTGCTTTTGAAAATTGTCATTTATATG